>CAYGMR010000033.1:7093-21019 GCA_964350725.1 uncultured Ardenticatenaceae bacterium
TGGCCAGCACTTAATTATCCCGCCCCCATTGGCAACTAACACCCCAACCCCTGGCGCAGCCACACCAACACCAAACACAACTACTGGCGGTGATGGCGGTGGCAATGGCGGTGGCAGTGGCTCAAGTAATCCCACTGCCACATCAGGGCCGCCTGCCACGAGTACACCAAGACCACCGCCTGGTAGCACACCTGGCAATTGATAAGCTGCCAGTTCTAAAAAAAAGCCTACCATCGTTACAATTTATGGTAGGCTTTTTTCTTGCATAACAAGTGTGCCGCATAAATGTTTGCCCCATTTTTACTGCATTTGAACCATTTTTCTTTATAATAGAAAGCAACCTTTATGAAACAAAAACCTGTTTTTTTCACGATTGTATTCAGTCTGTTAGGGCTTTTTTTTCTTGGCGTTCATCAAGATCTGATTGCGCTTAGCTATATTTCGGCACCTATAACCACACAAGAAAATGTCAACACGGCGCTATCAGATCAAACGGCGACCTTTACCCCAACCGCGCTTCCGACTAATACCGCGACAAATACAGCTTCACCAACGGCAACAGCCACACCATCAGTTACAGCAACGGCGTCAGATACCCCAACAGCCACAGCCACAGCTACGACAACAGCAACGGCTACCCCAACAGTCAAAGCCACAAAAATACTACCAGTTACGCAAACGCCGACCAGCACAAATACACCGACCAGCACAAATACACCAGTTCCTACACCAACCAACGCCCCACCCATTATTTCGCAAATTGATGATCAAGAGATTGATGAAGATACAACAACTGGAAACATTTCTTTTACTGTTACGGATGAAGATACACCTGCTAATGAATTGGTGATAACGGCCGTTTCCAATAACCAAAACCTTGTACCCAATAACAACATCCTACTTGAAGGAAGCGGCGAAAATCGCACAATAAATATCACACCAGCCAACAACAAATCTGGTTCAGCCACCATCACCGTGACCGTCAGCGATGGTTCCGCCCAAGCAAGTTCCAGTTTTTTCTTAGAAGTTAATCCCGTCAATGACCCACCATCTTTAGATTTGAATGGGGCTGGGGGTGGAACAGGGTATGCAGCTACATTTGTAACCAGTAATGGGCCGGTTCAAATTACAGGAGGTGGCCTACAAATTCTTGATGCCGATAACTCACAAATAGAATCTGCAACTGTAACCATCACAAACTTGCTCAATGGCTCGGCAGAAGTTTTGTCTGCAAACACAGCAAACACAGCCATTTCAGCAAACTACAATAGTGGTGTTTTAGCATTAACAGGCATTGATTCAATTGCGAACTATGAAAACGTTTTACGCTCCATCACCTATCAAAATAACAGCAATTCGCCAAATCTGACCGAGCGCGCAATCGACTTCAGTGTTTATGATGGCGCAAATTACAGCAACACTGCCCGCAGCACCGTTACAATTTTAGACCCACGTATTAGAATAACCATCAGCCCAGAAACACAAACAATTGCCAGCGGCGGTAGTGCAATTTTTGTTATCAATGTACAAAACAGTGGCAATGCCCCATTAAATTATGTTTCCGTCTATGACGAACTTGCAACGAATTGTAATAAATATTGGGGCGCGTTGAACCCAGGGGAAACTCAAAGTTATTCATGTAATCGTACAAATGTCACGGCCGATTTCTTGAACCAAGCGGTTGTATCAGCGCAAGATCCACTTGGAAACAATATCTTTCACAGTGATACCGCATGGGTTGAGGTCGAAAATCCAAATGTCACCATCGTAAAAGGACCTTTTACACAAACCGTGCGCCGTGGTGAGACAGTATTTTTTGATATCTTAGTCTTAAATACGAGCAGCACAGTAGATCTCATTAATGTTGAAGTCATCGATCCACTAACACCAGACTGCAACCGAACAGGAAATCACAACTTTAGCAATTTAGATGCTGGAGCAGAAGAATTTTATACTTGTAGTTTGAGCAATATTTCTGCTGCCTTTACAAATGTTATTACCATAACAGGCAAAAACATTCTCACCAATAACAGCGTACAAGACAGCAGCATTGCATATGTAGAGCTTTTAGATTTAGGCATTGATGTTCAAGCTTCCCCCTCTGAGTTGGTTGCACCCGGCGGGCCAATTACTTTTACTGTTACCATTAGTAATCCCGGTAGTGTTGATGTATCTTTGCTAAGTTTGAGCAGTGACAGGTTAGGCGATTTGACTAATCCATCAAACAGCTTAATCCAAAATAGCAATTGCGGCCAAATAAATTCAGAACCAATTCTTAGTGATGGAGGTGTTTTTTCATGTACCTTCATCAATACATTCAATGAGTTACCTGGAGATTATCCAATACAAGTTACGGCCGTTGCTAATGACGAAACAGGGACAGAGGTCAGTGCCTCAACCACAACTTTCATTAAAATTATCAATAATGACTTTGATCTTCAAATGAGCAGCCAACGTGAGACACTCCCTGCTCCCAGCGGCATCCTCTCATTTACACTAGATATCATCAACGACAGCCTGACTAACGATGTAACACTCAATAGTCTGACAGACTCAGAACTCGGTAATCTTGACGGCCAAGGAACCTGTACCCTGCCGCAAGTAATTGGCGCACAATCAATTTATACTTGCTCCTACAGCAGTGAAGTTCAGGGCAGTATCGGCGAAACACATCTAAGGTCGGCAACCGCAGCAGGCAGCAGCGAAAGCGGACAATCCGTGACAGCGACTGATAATGTATCGATTCTGTTCATTGATCCAGAAAAGTATAAAATAAAGTTGCCGTTTATAGGTTTTGAAACCTATCCACCTGGCGAACCAAATGATCGTCCATGTACGGCCCATTATATCAACCCCAATTTTACTTATACAACCTTCTTACCAGATGATACGGATGATTGGTACAGCTTTGATATGCCAAAGAATGGTGATGCCGAAATAAGGTTGACTGAATTTTTACCCTACTATGGGCAAATTTCTGTGTGGAGTGATGATAATTGCGTTAACATAGATGCGGCAGATATGTTGGGCTTTAATGGTAATTTCGAACCCACAAAAACAATTCTATTATCGAACTTGTTAGCAAATAGACGCTACTACATTTGGATTTCCAACGATGATGGGCAAACCTATACAACTCCTTACAAACTACATATTTATGTACCTTGATAAGCTAACATTTCTAATTATGTCAACTACAAATATATGTACTGGAGACAGAAGCGAATGCGCATACACCACAGCTTGATCTTTTTGTTTATATTAGTTTTTGGGGTTTTTTATGTATCTTCGCTACCAGCAACGGCCGTTACACCCAAACTCCTCGAACAAAAGCTAGCCACACTTCCCAATAACGAAACCAACGCCCCCAATGACGATATTTTACTCGTTGTTCTCACACCCGAAACACAATCGATTCCACTTGGGGGCACGGCTACATTTAATGTCGTTGTGCTCAACATTAGCGACAACGTCAACTTAGTTGATGTCACAGTCAGTTCTCCACAAGCACCAGACTGTGATCGCACTATCGGCAATCTAGCCGCCGACACTAACTATCCACCTTACCAATGCAGTCAAATAAATGCACAAGCACCCTTTACAGTTAATGTACATGTGGAAGGAAAAAATCCGATTAACAATCAGATCTCTGCAGATGATGATAGCGCGCAAGTGGAAATCATCGACTTAGATGTGGTTTTAGAAGCCTTGCCTGATACGCTAGCAGAACCAGGCGGCTTGGTAGATTTCAGTTTGACAATCACCAACACGGGCAGCCTGGATGCATCGCTGCAAAGTCTTAACAGTCCACAATATGGAAATATTACTGATAGCAATAACGAAAATATAAGCGACAATAGTTGTTTGCCAGACCCCACTCTACCAATCCTTGCTGCAAATGGTGGCCTTTTTAGCTGCAGTTTTAGCGCAGAGGTAAACGGGCAACCCGATGAGTATGATATTGTGGTTACGGCCGTTGCCAAAGACGAGAATGATAACAACATCAGTGAAAGCGGCACCGCCACAGTAAGGTTAAGTAACGTAGCAGCCAACCTCGACGTAACAGTTAGTGCCTCACCAATGACAGTATTTGCTCCTGGTTCATCAGTGAATTTTACTCTAAACATAAACAATACGAGCTTAGTCGACAGCATTAACGTTGGCCAACTTGAAGACAATGTATTAGGTAACCTCAACGGAAAAGGAAATTGTCAAACGCCCCATTTACTAACCGCTGGTGAAATTTACACATGTTCCTACCTCGACGATGTTAGCGGTATTGCAGGTTCAGAACATATACGCTCTGTTTTAGTTTCCGGAACAGATGATGACGATCCAAACAACCCAATCGAACGTTCTGGTGAAGTCACCATTTCTATTATAGAAAAACCAGAATATATACGTTTTCTACCCTTAATCATAAACACGATAGACGAACCCAATAATAGGTGCCAAGATGCATATCCCCTTGATACCGGCGTTAATTATTATTTTTATGCAAATGACCAAAACGATTGGTATACATTTGATCTTGATGTGCAAGGAAATGTATTGGTATCCCTCACCAACTTTGTCCCCATCGTTGGTCAAATTCAGGTATACAAGAAAGATAGCTGTGACAATTTAATGTTAACAGACCGGATCGGCTTCAATGGCAATCACGATACCACAAAACTTGTCCCCTTAGGCGTACAAGGTCCTGGTCATTACATTATATGGATCATTAACGATGGCACACCCAATGCAACCGATCCCTATCAATTAAACGTAGAGGTACAATAAGCTACAAGAAACTGGCGTATTTATTTTACCAGAGGCAACTTGTCAGGTTTTATGATCAATTTGCTCGCATTCAACTTATGGCAAAAACCTGACAAGTCTAGATTTCGCCAGACTCCAAAGACTCCAACAAACTATTTGGGCAAGCAAGCAGAAACCATGACTTGTCAAAACGGCTAATTCCTTAAGGCAACTCTTTATTTTTCAAAGCTACAATAATTAAGAAATGATTCTAACTCAAAACTTTGATCACCTCATTGATCAATACAGAATTGAAAAGAAAATCAAACAAAAAACCTTCACCGATTGCTATTTAGCATTTGATGTTGAAGGTAATTTGCCCGTTTCTTTAGAGATTTTGCAGTCAACCTTTATGGATGACATGGGTGTTGTTAGTCAATTCAAAAATCGCAGCCTAGCCTTAACTCAAATCCGTCACCCCAATTTAGCGCATGTAATAAAAACAGGAAACAGTGTTGATAATTCACCTTATATCGTCAGTGAATATATCGAAGGCTACCCCTTAACCGAGCGGCTCAAGCAACTCGAGCGCCAACAGTCGCCAGCCCACAGCATTTACGCGCTCAAATTGGTGCAGCAAATTACATCAGCTCTCATCCTGGCAGAACGTCAAGGAATCCTGCATTATGAGCTCACACCTGACCACATCCTTCTAAAAAACGTGACGCTTAAATCGGATGATACGGTTGTGGTCATTGATTTGGGCGCGCCTCTGATAGAGCAATCTATAAACAGAGAAAAGATGTCAGATCAGGCTTCATTTCTCTCGCCCGAACAGTTGGATGGAAAAAAAATAGACGGCCGTAGCCACATTTTTTCCTTAGGCGCCATTTTATACGCATTACTTGCCGGAAAAGTCAATCCAGGTGAGCCGGTTTCATTCAGACATAAAACAATACGACAAGCAGCCAGGGGCAAAACAGCACTCGAACTTAGCCGCGAGAATTTAGCTCCTGAAACTTATGCATTGGTAGACACCTGTTTACAACGTAATCCGACAAGACGCTACCGTGATTTGTTACAATTTTCAGAAGCACTCACAACCGCATTGATTGCCGAAGAAAAAAATGTTTATCTGGTCCAAGAACCCAAACCCGCCCGTCGCCCATGGCCATTCATGCTTACCATTCTGCTTTTGATCGCTGTCTGTTTGGGCTTTGGTGCCTTGGCTGCAAGCAACTTACCCGCAATGATTTTTGGCACGTCAGCGGTAGCCGCTCCCCCAATCGAACCAGCCGCTGAAGGGTTGGCAGCCGTCAATTTGGCATCAAAAACACCTACAGCAACGGCGACTTTATCGCCAACAGTGAACGCGACCACGGTTGAGAAGGCGGTTACAGCACCGCAAGCATCTGCCACAGCAACCCAACCGCCCACAAACACAGCTACCCCAGCCTCCACAGAAACGGCCGTTGCCACGACAACATTCACCCCAACACCCTGGCCAAGCTATCGCATCATAAGCAGTTCAGCCAGTATCCGCAGCGGACCAGGGGTTATTTACCCAGCTATTGGTTATGTGTATGAGGGAGAGATCATAAGCATTCTTGCCAAATCCCAGAATATCCCGTCCTGGTTTAACATTGAAACAGATGCGGGTCTCGTTGGGTGGATATCTTCCACGGTTGGCGAACCCCATACAGCTTATAACCCAGATGACATCGAATTTGCAGCCACCATTCCGGCGCCCCCGCCCCCGACAGCCACACCAACACCAACAAACACACCTATACCCACTGCAACCACGGTCGGCAATAATGGGGGTGGCGGCGATGATGGTAACGATGGCAATCCAGAGCCACCGCGCCCAACACCAACACCACCACTTTAGGTAACCGGCAGCAATTTTCCAGAGTTAATACCAGTGAGGATGTTGCCGATTCCTCAAGAAATCCGCAGTATAAACGCTACCTGATTTCCGCATGAATTCTGCGGTTTACCTAAACAAGATCAGATATACTTTGGACATTACATATCGAGTATTGTTAAACAAGAGTTACGAGAAAGAGAGAGTAGAGTGAAACAGCGAGAATTTATTGTTTTAGCCATTGTTATTGGAACATTGGCGCTAATTTATGCCGTCCAAACCGTCACGGCCCAAGCAAGCACACAACATTCCATTGAATCAACGGCCGTTGCCACCAATCAGCTTACTAATCATCCTGAGCTTGACTTGAATGGTCCTGAAAATCCAGGAACAGATTTTGAAACCACCTATGTAGAAGATGAAGCACCTATAGCCGCTGTCCATGCCGATTTAACGCTTACCGATGCAAATAGCAGTCATATGGAATATGCCGCTATCATCCTACAAAACCGCCCCAATGGATCCGATGAAACGCTGTCTGCAGATACGGCCGACACCAATATCATCTCCTACTACGATGAAAACAATGGCACACTATATTTATCCGCATCCGATACCATCACAAATTATCAGACCGTTTTAAGGCGTATTAAATATCATAACAATTCTGACGCGCCTGATCTGGTCGACCGTATTCTCACATTTGAAGTGAGTGATGGCACAAATTCTAACGATCCAGTCCAAAGCACAATCGCCATCAATGCCATCAACGATGCGCCCCTGTTAGATAATAGTGGTGATATGCAGTTGGCTGCCATTCAAGAGGATGCTACAGCACAGCTTGGCAACAGTGTTGCAGCCATCATCGCCTCAGCAGAAAGCAATGGTGAAGATCGCATTACAGACCCCGACGAAACCGAAACTGAGGGTTTTGCTGTAATCGAAGTCGGTGCGAGTAATGGTTCTTGGCAATATTCCATCGACGCGGGCACAAGCTGGTTGAATTTTGGTCCAGTCACCAACAATTCAGCCGTATTGCTCAACACCAATGCACGCATCCGCTTTGTACCCCAGCAAAATTTTAGCGGGCAGACCAGCTTTACATTTCGTGCCTGGGATCGCAGCAGCGGCATGAACGGGGATACCAATGTCGATGTCTCCATCAATGGCGAAGCCACTGCGTTTAGTACGGCCACCGAAACCGCAACCTTGGATGTTCTCGCACAAAACGATCCCCCCAAATTAGATGCAAATGGCAATCTTTCTGGCTTAGACTTTGTCACAAGCTTTATCAGTGATGGCGGCGATGTCCGCATTGTTGCCAGCGATGCCACATTGGTCGATGTTGATAATAACGAATTGATTTCAGCGACAGTCACATTGACCAATCCTGAAGATGGTGTATTGGAAGGGTTAACGGCCGTTCCCATTTCTACCAGCGTCACCATAAATCCATACGATCCAAGCAATGGACAACTCCAAATCGAAGGCAGCGCCCCCATCGCAGAATATCTGACCATCATCAAATCATTGGTCTATACGAATACCACATCTGAATTAACCCCCGACAATCGCATCATCGAATTTCGGATTGGCGATGGTGCCGCTGTCAGCGAGCTTGTCACCACCACAATCACCATGCAAGCCTTTAATAATGCGCCTGTCCTCAACCCCGATGCCAATCTACACCTCACGCCCATCCCAGAAGATAGCACCAATCCACCTGGAGACACGCTTGCAGCCATTATCGCTAACGCCGCTGAACCTCCCATTCAAGATGCTGATGAAAACCCACAATTGGGTTTTGCTGTTATCGCTGCAAGCAGTGAAAACGGTAGTTGGCAATACAACTTAAACGGGGGTGAAGAGTGGATCGATTTCGGCCAAGTTTCAGATACGGCGGCAGTTCTATTAATCGACAGCGCACGCTTACGCTTCTTACCCCTGGCTGATTTCGATGGTGTGGATGAATCTTTAACTATACGCGCCTGGGATCGCACAACTGGAGCCAATGGCAGCAGTGGCGTCGATGTGTCTACAAATGGAGGCAACAGCGCTTTCAGTGAAGAAACGGCCGTAATCAAAATTGACATCACCCCCATTAACGATGCACCACTTTTAACTTTGCAAGCAGGATTAACGGCCGTATTCGTCGAAGGCAGTGGCCCAGTTGCCATCGCTGGCCCCAGCCTGACATTAACTGACATCGACAATGACACCTTGAGCTCAGCCACTGTCCAAATTCAAAACCATTTAGTTAATGAACCTGATATGCTCACTTACACAAATGAGCCCGGCATTACCGCGAATTACAACGAAGAGACAGGCGTGCTTAATCTAACGGGTAATGCAACCGCCGCCGCATATCAGTCAATTCTACGCACCATCATGTATACCAACCATTCTGATGATCCTGACCCAACAGATCGCATTATCACCTTTTCTGCTAATGACGGTGAAGATATGAGCAATGTTGTCACCAGTACAGTCATGGTCGATCCTATCAACGATCTCCCTCAAATCGATCTAAATGGTGGTGCAAATCCTGGCACAGATTTGTACACGTATTATGCAGCTGGCAGCGGCGCGACGATTCTGGCCTCTCTATTAGATTTGCAAGACGTTGACAATACAACTTTAATCGGAGCTGTGGTTCAAATCGACAATCGGCTTGACGGGTCAAACGAAAAGCTAACAATTTCCACGGAAAACACAAATATCACAGTTGCAAACAATAACAGTGGAAAAATCACCCTGAGCGGACAGGACAGCATTACTAATTACGAACTGGTTTTACGCTCGATCACATACCGCAACACATTACCAGAGCCCAATCGCACCAAACGTATCATTAGTTATCGAGTGAGTGATAGTGAGGGTGAAAGCGAAACGGCCGTTGTCAAACTAACAATCACGCCCCAATACACCTATCTGCCTTTTATTGCGCATAACCTCCACATTTCAGACGAACCAAATGATGAATGCGAGCAAGCCTACCCGCTGCAAATCAACCAAATTCAGCCCTTCTTTGCCAACGACAGAAATGATTGGTATGCGTTTGATTTAACCCAATCCCAATCTGTACGTATCGAATTGACTGAATTTACCCCAGTAGAAGGACAATTAGTGGTGGCCAGTGGTGTGTGTGGACAAGGAACATTACAACTCGAAGGGCATAACGCAGATTTCTCGCCGACCAAAATCATAAACCTCGGGGAGATGGCTGCCGGTCATTACTTCATTTGGGTCATCACTGAAAACCCCACAACCAGCGGCATACCCTACAAACTAAAAATCATCGCCAACTGATGTGGAATCGCTCGTGGCCGGTCTCACGATTTCACTCCTAGCCGGTCTCACCGATTTCGCTTGTGGCCGGTCTCCTGACCGTGCCACACAAGTCTGCCAATAACTACTGAACAAATTCCTAACCATATCCATACAAAAAAACACGGATGAGAAAAATTCTCATCCGTGTTTTTATATCCGTGTCAAAACCAAAAAACGCCTACAACCCCAAAATATGGCGAGCGATAACCAGGCGTTGAATTTCGCTTGTGCCTTCACCAATCGTCATCAAGCGGGTATCGCGGTACATGCGCTCAACTTCGAACTCGCTGCTGTACCCATAACCGCCATGCACCTGAATCGCGTTACGACAAACGCGCTCGCTGACCTCAGTGGCAAACAACTTGGCCATCGCCGCCTCTTTGGTATAACGCCGCCCCTGATCTTTTAACCAGGCTACCCAATGCACCATCAAACGCGCTGCCTGAATCTCAGTGGCTGCATCTGCCAACATCCATTGCACCGCTTGATGCTGGGCAATGGGCTTGCCAAACGTTTCGCGCTCATGGGCATATGCCAATGCTGCCTCATATGCGGCTTGCGCAATTCCAATTGCCAACGCGCCAATGCTAATACGGCCGCTGTCTAAAGTCGCCAGAGTTTGGTGCAAGCCACGCCCTTCAGGCCCCAACAAATTCTCTAACGGCACACGTACTTCCTCAAATGTGACCGCATGGGTTGGTGACCCCTTGAGCCCCATTTTCTTTTCTGGGGGCGCGATTGTAATACCTGCCGATTCAGTAGGCACAATGATATGGCTCAAGCTGCGGCTGCCGCCGGCAGGGTCTGTGCGTACCAAAACAACCATCACATCTGAAATTGACGCATTGGTCATCCACATCTTGCTGCCGTCAATAATCCAGGAATCCCCTTCACGCACAGCGGCTGTACGCACACCCCCTTGTAAATCTGAGCCAGCACCCGGTTCGGTGAGTGATAAACAGGCTAGTTTCCCCTGACCATTCACCAAGGATGGCAGCCATTTTTGTTTCTGATCTTCGCTGGCAAAATTAACAATCGGGCCTAGACCCAGACCATTATGGGCTGAAATCGCCAGCGCCGTTGATCCACACCCCCAGCCTAACTCTTCAATTACGATGGCCGCGCTGATCGCGTCCATCTCAGCACCGCCAAATTGCTCGGGTACCTCAAGTCCTAATAGACCCAACGGCCCCATTTTGCGCGTTGCCGACCAGTTAAATTCTCCAGTCTCATCCGTATGGCGTGCTAACGGCCGTATCTCTTTGGCCACAAAATCATGCGCCATATGACGCAGTTCCCGTTGTTCGTCATTGTATTCAAAATTCATACAAACAGCTCCTTTGTAATTAACCACGGAGAGCCCAGAGGACACAGAAATTTTCTTTATCAACGGTGGCTCACTATGCGGTTGTCAGTGGGTTTTGAAAGTGTACTATTTATTATGCCATTGATAATCGGCAGCGGCCAATGTTAATAAGAGTAACTGCTGGAGCCCTTTTGATAAATTGGATGGCTCAATGAATTCATCCAACCGGTGGGCATTGCCAGAAACGGTCAGCCCCACACAAACGGCCGAATACCTCTTGCTCAACGGAATGTTTGTATCGGTGCTGCTGATAATATAACCAATATGCTGAACACCAACATAATTTAAGGCAGCTTCTGCCCATCGAATCAGCGGGTCTGAGCGCGGAATCGCCCCGGCGGGTCGATGGCCAACCTGCGTCAGCAAATATTTAACGTCGCGTCCTGCATAACGCGCTTCAGTCTGGGAAATTTCAATAACGGCCGTTGCCTGCTCCACCAAATTTTCAAGCTCAGTCGCGCTTTCTGAGCGCAAGTCAAGCAAAAAATGTGCCGTTTGGGCAATTGTATTGACGCTCGTGCCACCTTCAACAACACCAATATTAAAGGTCGTTCTAGGACGAGATGGCACCGAGATTTGGGTTAATTGCGTGATTAACTCAGCGATTTCATGAACGGCACTGGGCTGACCAAAATCACCCCAGGAATGTCCGCCGGGCGTAGTCACATCAACTCGAAAGCGGCGCACACCTATCGCTTGATGCGATATTTGACCATATAAACCGCCTTCAAGCACAATGTATCGTGCCTGCTCTCCAAAACGCTCAACCACTGCCCGCATACCGCGCAAATCCCCCATGCCTTCTTCACATACATTGGATACAAACCAAATGTCTGCTTGGGAAAATAACCTGGCTTTTATGATGGCTTCAGCGAGAAATAAAAGCCCAGCAACGCCTGAAGAGTTATCACCAATGCCTGGGCCATAAATGCGCTTGCCCTGACGTGATATTGTCAAATCTGTGTCAACAGGAAAGACGGTGTCGCTGTGGGCAGAGATAATGAGAGGCGTGGTATTTTTTGGGTTTTTGCCGGGAATACGGCCGTATACATTAAACAATTCATCCTGCTGCACATCAACCAAACCCAACGCCTGCATCCTTGATTCAATATAATCTGCACGTGTGGCTTCAGCAAAGGTCGGTGCAGGTATCTGTTGAATCGCGATGATCGCATCAACAAATTCATCCTGCTTGTCTGCAAAGCTCGCCAGCACGGTTTGCACCGCTGGCGATGTGGCAATTTTGTCAATTCGGTTCATTAAATTATTTCACTACAAAGACGCAAAGGCTCGCTTTACCTGTCATTAGGTTACGATACCCTGCTAGACGGATTTCATAGAACAGCTTTATCATGGAATGAATAGTCGGCCAGCCCCAAGGTAATTATCCAAATATAAGACAATCTCAAGTAGCCTCGCCTCACATTTGTCACGATATGATTTTTGTACCATGCGATCAACATTGCCAATCGTTAAAACAGGTAGCGAAGTTGCTGTGTTCTCTTCACGAACTGTCATTTCAAGCGAATCTTCATCCTTCATATTGCGATTGCCTGTCAGCAAAATCATTTTATTCTGTTGAGCAAATCGCCAAACCTCTCTATCAGTACTAGCATATGGTAAACTGACATCAATGAATCGGACAAATCGCAAGGAAAACAAATCAGGCCAGCCTTCTGAGCTAATTTGTGCCCATAGCAGCATGGCCTGTCCTTCAATATCGTGATCAATGATGATCGTGATCATTCTTGAGCTAACTTGGCCTTTTTCTCTTGCAATCTAGCCCAGGCAACTTCTTTGCCGGATGGTGGTGGCAATGTAGCAATTTTGGCAAATCGTTCCTGATTGCGTTTTTCCCAATATTGCTTGACTTCATCAGCGTCAACCAAAACTTGTTGATATTCAGCTTCCACTTCTTCTTGATGTGCTTCAAAATAGTCCAACACACCTTGAATTTGCTGGTCTGTCAAATTGAACCAATCCTGTATCAAATTGGGTGGCCATTCATCTTTAAGATAATCCATAATTGTGTAAAGCGTGATGCGTGTGCCAGCAATCGTTAGACCTCGACCAGTTCTAACAACAATGTTTGAAGTTGTAGTTTTTTCATTCATCTTTTCACCTATTTGCACAAAGCATATTTACGTTACTTACTTCGTTGTTGTACCATAGCCTGGTTCTTTTTTTAATCAATCTGCTCCTCGTGCACGATCCAAAGCTTCTACTCGATCCACTCTCTCTGTTGAACTTCATGAGTTTCAAACTGGCATAGGAACAACGCGTTCACGAGTTAATTCAGCTGCATAACTGATTGCAGCTTGCACCGCTTCTAAAGTTAAAGTTGGATAACTATGTAAGATTTCATTAATCGAAAGACCGGCAGCCAAGTTATCCAAAATTACCGAAACCATGATACGTGTGCCTTTTATACAAGCCTTTCCATGACATATTTCTGGGTCAACAGTGATATAATTTCGCCAATCCATCTTGATATTCTCCTGAAAGCAAGCAATCTAAATTACACTTTACTACTATCAACAAAAAGCGTCAAAGAACGTTGCTTTCTCGATAGGGCGTTTGCATACGCCAGATTTCTGCCACAAATTTCACTAATTTACACGAA
>CAYGMR010000034.1:0-20421 GCA_964350725.1 uncultured Ardenticatenaceae bacterium
CTTATGTGACCCTCGACGAACGTAGCATTAAAAAAATGCGAACAAATTGAAATGACAACAGCGAATCAAGGATAGAACCAATTAATTCGCTGTTGTCATGTTTAAAATCAGCTACCAGCTTCAATCGCGAAGTTAAAAACGCCTACGGCTGCGCGGCTCGAATAGTCACCACAGGCATTGCCAGCGCGCACGGAAAAATAATGGTTCACTGCAACCGAGTTCGTCACGCCACTGTAACTATAGCGTGTACCAGTGGTAAGTTTGATTAAATCTGGAATTGGATCGAGGTAAGGTGCATTACTATAATTGACCTTAAACACGCGCTGCGTATTAGGATCCCTCGTCCACTCTAATTCAGCATTGCCGTAAATCAAGGAAATATCTACATCCGGCATTACTGGCGCGGGACAGGTACCGTCTTCAAACGCGCCGATATCACAGCCAGCGACACCCACAACCCGTTCAACACCCCGTTGGTCACGGACAATGTTTGTACAAAACCCTGCATTAAGGGCTTGGCTGCTATTTTTAGGTTCACGTGTAAAAGTTGTCCCGCCATTATCAGCCAATTCTTTCAAATCGGCCGTTTCCGGCGAGCCTAAAACACCCACAATATTGCCAGCTCCACCTGGAACAGTACAACCCTCATCACTGCCAACCAGGCTGTAAGTCAAGGTATCGATCGGTCCTGAACAATCGTCGTGCCTGCCATCAGAAAAATCATCATCCTGATTCTCTGCGATAATACTGTTTTTGATCACAACATCTTGCGCAAACACATCATCATAAATAAATAATCCACCCCCATTACCATCATTGGCAACATCACTGCCAGCAATGTTATCAATCATTGTGATGTTGTTGAAGATTCCAGGATTAGCATTGTTATGCCAAAGACCGCCCCCATCGTCATCTGCAATATTGCCGCTGAATGTCACGTTTGTCAGTGTCAACGGGCCCGTACTTGAAATACCACCGCCATCTTCCAAAGCCCTATTATTATTTATTGTGCTGTGCCGAATGGTGAGTGGACCCAGATTACGTATACCCGCACCACTATGTGCAGCTGTGGGTAATTCTAAAATGTTATCGGCTATGGTGGAGCGCAAGATCAATGTTGAAAAATCTGTTGTCGCATTATTAATGCCGCGTGTATTTTCCACGATTTGGGTATCAGAGACAGATAATGTGCCGCCATTATAAAGTCCTGGCCCCTCATTATTATTTACCTCGCTATGGCGCACTGTCATACTCACGCTATTACCCGCATAGATAGTACCGAAATCTTTATACGCGGTGCCGTTCGTGGTAACCGTGTTATAGGATAAGCGGCTGTTATCAATGATGACCTCGCCCGTGCCAGGCTCGATATAAACGGCCGCACCATAATCACCATAATTATAAAAAAGCCCACTGTCATAAATCTCCCCCTCTTGCGCATAAATTGCACCCCCTTTACTAGCTGCAATGTTACTTGTAAATGAGCTGTTATGTATTGCTAAGTTACCTAAACGGTGAACAGCCCCCCCATCAGCACCACTCTCATTATCAGAAAGCGAGACATTCCAAATCGAGGTCACATCATCTTCAAAAGAACAGCCGCTGTATAAAAATCCACCAAGTCCAGTCGCATTGTTATTGCTTGCGGAGCCACCAATCATAGTGAGGTCACCACAAAAATCAGCGATGCCCCCACCAGATATTGCTGAATTATTATCAAAATTGGAGTCGATTAAATTTGTATGTGCTTGAAAAATGTGTAGACCACCTCCGCTTACACCTGCACTGTTAAAGAAGAAAAAAGTGCTAGTTATGTCAAGCATTTTAGGATCGGCAGGGCTTCCATACAAATAAATGGCGCCCCCATCTTCAGTCGCAGCATTAAACTGAAAAAAACTGTTATCTATCGAGAGATCATTAGTTGAATAAATTGCACCACCATCTTGTGTGGCATCATTTGCTGTAAAGTGAATTGTATCTAGCGTCAACAAGCTGTGATTGAGAATGGCTCCACCAGAAATCGCTGCACCACTTTGGATGCTAAAATCACGTAATGTTACATTGGCTGTCGTGTTGAGGATGGCAAACGGCCGTCCTAAATCATCACCATCAAAAATAGTCGAACCAGCGCCAGCCCCAGCAATAACAACATCGCGGTCAATTGTCACATACTCAGTATATGTGCCAGCATCCACATTGATCGTATCGCAATTTGTATCATCTATTGCCACCTGCAAAGTCGCATAACTCGTTGGCACATTACAAATGGCACGATTGCTTCCATAAACCAAATATGAAAAACTAAAAAACAGAAAAAATGTGGGAATGGCTACCGCCCATAAAAGAAATTTTCTACGCATCAACTACCACCCTTTATAGAATTTTTTGATTTATAATAATATCGTTTTATCCATTTTTCAATATCAATTCTATACAAAGTACGCGAACGTTTGTTGATATCCTCCTCAGCACAGAGTCGTGTCTACAGGGCGTCGTCAACAAGCCAGGTGTACTTGATATGATAATTTGTCTCTAGGGAGTAAATAATGGAGTCGGATATGATCAGGGGAACGCACCCCTAACTGGACCTAGCTGTTGGGCTTCTTTGAGTACTTGGGAACACAAATCGGGAATACATGAAGCAACGGCCGTACTCAACCCCAACTCCCAATCAACATGCTCCGGCTGCACCCCAAAAATAATCAACGTCTCTGGCATAATGTCCAAAGCCTCGGCCAAAGCCAGCGCTTCAGCCAGCCCCACGGTGTGCAGGGTGCCGCGCATTTGGGCAGCACCCATCAAAAGCTGAGCTTCAGCGAGGGTGAAACGCCGCCAGGTTCCTGGTGGGCAGCCCACGTCAGCTGCATCGATGATGATGACTTTTTGGCGGTTTTGGAGGTATACGGCCGTTTCCAAACCCGCCGTGCCCCCATCAACCAAATCAACATTCGGCGGTAAGTCGGGATGGTTGCGCAGTTTTTCGATAACGGCTGGACCAACGCCATCATCCCCTCGCAGTGAATTGCCAAGCCCCAAAATCAACGTGTTCATTTAGTTCTATTGAACCACAGAGAGCACAGAGAAAATAAAAGAAAAGGCTCTGTGCTCTCTGTGCTCTGTGGTGAAACAATAAAAGATAGTTACTCAAACTTCACATTCAACATATGCGTCGAACAGGAAATACATGGGTCATATGCGCGCACCAACATCTCCAGGTCAAGGGCGATCTGTGGCTGTTCCTTGTGCATAATCTGCGGCACCAGCGCACGCATATCAGCTTCGACATTGGCCAGATTCTGGTTGGTGGGAATAATACAGTTCGCTTCCGTAATGAGACCATCTTCAATCACATAATTGTGGAATAAAACGCCACGCGGCACTTCACAAGCGCCCACACCTTCACCCGATAAACGGCTGGGTGGCACAGGCGCTTCCCAAGCAAGCTCGTTTTGCAGTAAAGTTTCGATTATCTCCAAACCTTCGGTTATGCAGTGAGCGATTTCAACTATTTGCGCTGCCGTATTCATGTAGGGATTGAAGCAGACGGGTGTCAAACCCAGCGCATCGGCCGCTGCTTTGGCTCGTGGATGCAACAAATCATGGTTGATATTGAAGCGTGCCAGCGCACCAACCATGTAGCTTTCACGCAAATTATGGCAATGTTTGGCGCTTGAATGTGGCAGCAACGTCTCGTTGGTCACATCACGATATGCCTCGACAGGCCAACAGCCACCATCCGAACTGACAATGTCACCATCAATAAATCCATAAATATCACCATTGCGCAGGGCCAAAAATTCGGTTTCTCGTTCAAACTCCGGCATGGGCAAAGTCTGGAAAAGCTCAACCGTGGCTTCGACATCCGCCCACACTTCCTCAAATCGATCACGCAGCGTATACAGTTCGGCTGTTTTAGGGAAATGGGTAAAGCCGCCCACTGTCATCGCAATTGGATGGGTGTGCCGTCCGCAAATCATCTGGCACAAGTCGCCGGCCAATTTCTTCATGCGCAAGGCACGCAGCACCACATCCGGGGCTGCCTTGGCTAGTGGAATCACGCTGCCCACGCCTAAGAAATCGGGCGCCACCAACATGTAGGCGTGCAAGATGTGGCTGTCGAGGATTTCACCTAGGAAATTCAACCTACGCAGCAATTTGGTTTGCTCAGTCGGTTCGATGCCTAACGCTTTTTCAGTGGCACGTAATGATGTGGTCGCATGACCCACGGCACAGATACCACAAATGCGCGATGTGATGTGGGAGGCTTCTTGATACGGCCGTTCCCTCAACATCGCCTCAAAAAAGCGGGGCGTCTCCACCACTTGCATCTCACAGCGTTTAATTTCACCGTTGAACACATCGACCACAATATTGCCATGCCCTTCGACACGTGTCACATGATGAATATCCACACGCAAGTTCTTATTTCTCACCTTGCTAGACATGGGCAGCCTCCTCTTCTAATTCAAGCTCTGCCATTTGGTTGGTCAAAAACAGCGACAATTTTGTTTGCATATCAAACTCTGTCAGGCCATGTTCAGCCAATACGCGCCGCATCGGTTCCATTTGTGGATTGGATATCAAGCCACGACACCCTTCACAGCCCATGCCATAGGTGCAGCATACAGCTTTGCAGCCTGCACGCGTTATCGGACCCAGGCACACTTCTCCGCGCAGATAGACACACACATTTTCATGCAATTTACATTCGATACACAAGGGGTAATCGGGTGGCTGCGGCAAACGCCCTTGTAAGAATAATTTGACCATGCCAATAAATTCATCACGATCGATGGGACAGCCAGGAACGGCCGTGTCCACCTCAATCACATCCGCAATCGCGCGTGGTTCATAGGATTCATACCAGCCTGCATAATCCCCATAGACGTAATGCGCCGCATCAATGCGATCCACTTCACCCATGTTTAAGTGGTTGCGAATCGCATTCACACCGCCTAGATGGGCACACGCACCTAAGGCGACGACATACGCCGAACGCGCACGAATATCATGTAAACGCGCCTCATCGCTCTCGCGGCTGCACGAGCCTTCGACAAAGGCAATGTCATATGCCTCAGCCTGTCTGCTCAGCGCCTCACGAAATTCAACGATCTCCACAGCATCCAACAGTTCAGGATGGGTTTGTAAGGCATCGATGACAGTTAATTGGCAGCCTTCACAACCCGTAAAATCAAAAAAGGCGATTTTGGGCTTTCCATTTGCGCTCATTTTAATGCCTCCTCAACCCATTCGATCTCCGCAAAACTAAACGCCGGGCCCGCCTGACACGTATATAAATGATTCAACTGGCAATGACCACATTTACCTACACCACATTTCATACGCCGTTCAAAACTCATCCAGATGTTGCCCTTGGGAATGCCGATCTGTAATAAATCCTTAATCACACAGGGATACATCACAGGCGGCCCCACCACCACAGAGACGGTATTCCGTGGCAAAACCACGATGTCGGCAAAAAGCGTTGTGATCACCCCCACTGTGCGTTCCCAACCACGGGTGGGCACATCGACGGTCAGATGCAGTTCCACATCGTCACGCGCTTCCCATTCATGCAGTTCATCCTTGAAAAGCATCTCAGCAGGGCTGTGTGCGCCATAGAGGATGATGACACGGCCGTAATTTCCACGTTCATCCAAAATCTCATTGATCAATGATCGCAGCGGTGCCATGCCCAAGCCACCGGCACACAAGAGAATATCCTTGCCACGAAAACGATCCACTGGAAAACCACGCCCAAATGGGCCTCGAATGCCCAACATATCGCCAGGCTTTAGACTATGGATCACATTGGTTAAATCACCCACGCGCCGCACACATAATTCAAACGAATCCAGGCTGCGGCTGGGAGATGAAGTGATGCTAATGGGGGCTTCACCGACGCCAAATACAGAAACCTGTACAAACTGCCCAGGTTCATGCCGCAGACGAATGCCGTAGGGTAATTTGATGGTATATAGGTTTTCATGTTCGGTTAGTTTGGCAACGGCCGTTATGCGCGCAGGCAGTGGCATATAAATCGAGTCAGACTCTTTCACAGTATCAATTAAACGTGCCATTACGTCACCTCCAAAACCGAAAGTGGTATTTCCTTATTCATACGCTCGTGCAATTCGTTGAACACTTCAACCGGCGTGATATGGACAAGGCAAGCATTGGCACAACGTCCGCAGCCTACACAGCCTACCATGTCATACGCATCCATCTGGTATTTGCCTTTGCGCATGAACCGATGGCGCTGCCGTGCCGCCAGACGCTCACGGAAATTGTGTCCACCAGCTACCATCGCAAACTCATGAATCTGGCATGAATCCCAGCGCCGTACGCGCTTGCCTTCTTCCAACATTAAATCTGTTTCATCAGACATATCAAAACAATAACAGGTTGGACACACTTGCGTACACATGCCACAAGCCAGGCAGCGATCGCCCAGCTCATGCCACAGTTCACTGTCATAATTTTCGGTCAATAATTCAGGGAGTTCATGAACTTCGCTATGCAAACGATAGGGGAATTCTTGCCACTTGGATCCCAACACTTCATTAATCCGCACCATGTCTGACTCAACAACATCGAAGACATGGTAGAACCCTTTCAACAACATTTCACCTCTAACCGTCCCAACATTAATGGCATAGGCGTCCCCTAGATCAATCAAATGCAAATCATAGCCATCTGCCACACTGGCTGTGCCCATATCGCGGCAAAAAGATTGCTCCGAGCAGGGTCGCAAACATTCAATACTCACCAGGCAGGTGTTCTGACGATGCGACTGGTAATGTTGATCAGTGAAACCTTGACCAAAAATGCGGTCAAACAGTTTCATGGCATGGATATCACATGTATGCACACCCAGCACAACCGTTTGCTGCGGCTCAATGGCGGCTTCGATGTGACTTCCGTCCATCCGGTATTTCAACAATATTTCTTGTTGTGGTGTAAGATATTTTTTGGGAGGCAAAACTGTAGATTGATAATCAAGGCATAGCTCTTTAGCCCCTGTTATTTCACCAAAAACAGTTTGTCCATGCTTTTGGATTGGTCCCACAACACGATATTGACGGCATAATCGTTCTACCCAACCTGGCATCGCCACCTTGGGCATAATCTTAATTTTCATCTCAGATCATTCGCCTCCTGGCTCAGAAAAGGCGAATAGAGTCAATATGATGATTTAGAAATCATATTGACTCTACTCGATGTCAATTCGGTTAATAAGGTGCGCTGTAGGTTAGGTAAACGGCGGAATGAATTTCAAAACCAATTGCGTCGTTATCCGCAGTTTACTCAAAGGCTCCCACCTTTATATTAGTATGCCTTCAAATCAATCTTATAATCAATGACATTCATCCCGATTTTTAATGACGAAAATCAGTATTTGTGAATTATATCACAATGCGGCAAACTTAGTCGGGTGGTTTATCCAGTGGCGGAGCCACTGCCAAATAATCCTCTCCAAAGCGCCACGCATAGCTGTCTAACAATGTTTGTACACGCGCTTCTTCCGCCGCTGCGATAACCAAGCCAGCATGATATTTTTTATGTACACGATACATAATTTCGGGGTCAGTATAAGCGGATAAATCCGGCCATTCTTGACGCGCAAGACAAACAAGTACACCGGCGTATTGGTCTGTGTCTATGGGAGCTTGATACGGCCGTCCTTCGGCAAACGCAATCTCTAACTTCGCCCATTCAGCCCATAAGTTCACACCGCTGGCAGCCTCAATCAGCTGCTCCAGGTTGGCGCCACCCACTCTGGCAGCCACTTCTAGGAAATAGAAACGGCCGTCTTCACCGCGAATAAACTCAGCATGGGTCACGCCCCGCGGCAGCTGGAAGGCCTTAAGTAAACGTGCGTTCATCTCCAAAATCGCCAACCCCTCTGCACCATCGCGTGGCAATGTACGCGAAACAAACACCCCGCCTTCATGCGCCACACTCATCGGCGGCCGTGCATATTTATGTGGCAAAGCAAACTGAATTTCCCCATCCCACACGATGCTATCCACATGATAGATTTCGCCGGGCACAAACTTTTCCAAATGGAAAAATGATTGTTGATCACCCAACTCATCCAGCCAACGCCACACCTCTTCATCTGAATTCACTTTTTTGATGCCCATTGCACCGGCTTCAGAACGTGGTTTCAAAACCCATGGCGGTGGCACTTTTTCCATAAATTGTCGCAACCGATCATAGTTAAACACGGGTGTGAATGGCGGTACAGCAATCCCATGTGCTTCGGCTTGCAAGCGCATGGCGAGTTTATCGCGGAAAAAGCGAGCCACTGAATCCCCCACGCCTGGCAGTCGCAAATGTTCGCGCAGGGCAGCGGCCGTTTCCACGTCATAATCATCCAACGGCACAATTTGTGCTATCTGATGTTCACGCATCAAAAAACTGACAGCATATAAATTATCTGGCCTCGTAGACAATGAGGGCATCAAAAATACTTCGTCAATATAATCACGCGGCCAGGGCTCATCTTTATTCTTCTCACGAGTCAAAAGAAATACGCGCGCACCCTGCTCCTTAGCAGCTTTAATAAAAGTTATTCCTTTAAAATAACTTGCGAGACACAAAATAGTTGTTTGAGACATTAGGATTCTCCTACATATGATATCGGGGTTGTGTTTTTTATTGACATAAATGATTTCTACGGGAGCTTTAGGAAATCGAATACGGCCGTTTTCACTTCCTCCGGCGTCAAATCACTGGTATCTATATACAAATCACAATGTTTTCTGGCATGGTCTAAGCGCTGATGTTGTTCTGCTAAACGCGCTGGCCCACCATCAATATGTGGTTTACGCTGCCTGGCAGCCACATATGACACATCCAAATACAATAAAATATCTGGTTTGCTTAAACGCTGCCACATATATGGCGCACTGGAATGCTCTTGGGCTGGTTGCCGCACTACATAACCCATTTCACGCAAGGCAGGTGCCAGAGTGCTCTTGCCAGCGGAACACGGGCCAACAATGGCTATACGCAATTTCGAGGCTTCAGCAGACATATCCGACAGTCCATTATTCTAATGGCAGCCGCCCACCCAACCGCCGTACCTTGTCATTTTTTTCTTGATGTTTGACCGAGACAACCAAAACTGTAATATCATCGCGCGGACGCCCTTGGTCGAGTTCAATTGCTTCTGCCAATAATGTATCCGCAATAATACGTGCATCGGTTATATTGTTAGCCCACATATGTTGGGCAGCCGCATAAGGATCATAACAATTATCGCCGCTCCAATTGCCAGCATGGCGTAAGCCATCGGTAAAAGCAACTACCAAAGTCTCAGGTTCAATAGGAATCTCAGTTATGACCGGTTTCGTATTACGACGCACCCCTACACTTCGTGAAGGTGTATCCAACAAATAAAATCCAACTTGGGCAGTATGGATAACGACAGGTGATTCATTATTGCGCGAAATAACAAATGTTTTGGTTTCCATGTCGATTGAGAGAATGTTTAAGGTCGCAGAAACTTTACCCTTGCGGTAAGTATACAAATAGTCATGCGCAGCACGCGCAGCCGCGCCATCGCGGACCCCCTCACCCAGTAACTGGATTGCTTTGCGGGCTACCACATTGCTTATATTTTTGGCAGATCTGCCACTGCGTTGGCCATCGACCATTACCATAGAGATGCCGCCATGTGGTCGTTCAATCATCTCGACCGTATCGCCACTTGTCCGCATCGCGTATTTACTAACTTTTGCTACAGCGAATTGCACTTCCATAATCTCAAGTATACTCGGCAAGGTTGCAAAGTGGCAAAGGAGCAAAGCAACTTTATCCTCGGCAACTTTTCAACTGGGGCATTTCAGTAGTCCTGTTTTCATTGTCATTCCCATGTAGATAGGAATCCATTTTCACCAGCAGCGAGAATGGATTCCTGCCTACACAGAAATGACAGGTTGACTACTGAAAAACCGTGACTTTTCAGCTCTGCAACCTGTTGTCTTCTTTAAGCTGTGGTATACTCTCGGTCTAAAAATCACTTCTGGTCGGGCTATGATGCCCAGCAGCATTCCCCTAACCCGAACAACTGCAATTGGAGATTTGCACAGTGAAACATTTTTTAAGTATTGCCGACCTAACACCAACTGAATTAGAAAATTTATTACAACTGGCCTTAGATTTGAAAGCTGAGTGGCGTGCAGGTGGAAACAAACCAATTCTAAAAGGCAAGAGCCTGGCGCTTGTTTTCCAAAAGCCATCTTTACGCACACGGGTTTCCTTTGAGATGGGCATGGTTCATCTTGGCGGGTATGCCTTTTATATGTCGCCTGCTGAAATCAATATGGGTGGTCGCGAAAGCGTAGCCGATGTCGCCCGTGTCCTATCTGGATATGTCGATGCTGTGATGGCACGTGTTTTCCCACATGAACATATTCTCGAACTGGCTGCAAATAGCACAGTTCCAATTATCAATGGTCTTTCTGCCTATAACCATCCTGCACAAGGATTAACCGACGTTTTTACTATTTTGGAAACCAAAGGAAAAGTAGCCGGGTTAAAAATCGCCTTTGTAGGTGATGGCAATAATGTTGCGCGCTCATTGTTATTTGGTTCCATGAAATTAGGTGCTGATTTTGTGCTTACATCACCTGAAGGATATGACTTAACGGCCGAAGATTATGTTTTGGCAGAGGAATTTAGTGTCGGTGGAGCAACGGCCGTTTATGAACGCGATCCTATTAAAGCTGTCACTGATGCTGATGTCATTTATACTGATGTATGGACAAGCATGGGTCAGGAAGAAGAAAAAGCAAAACGTTGAGCCATTTGCCGCCCGTACGAAATGAAGTCGGCCGTAGTCAGCCACGCCAAACCCGACTGCATTATTATGCATTGTTTACCCGCGCACCGTGGCGAAGAGATTACTGATGAAGTCGCCGATGGCCCGAACTCGGTTTTATTCCCACAAGCGTGGAATCGAATGCACGCACAAAAGGCAATCTTGGCGACCTTGTTAGCCAATTAAGACACTTTGCCACGAATGACACGATTATACAAAATCTGAAAATTACACAGATTTGCACACAGGGGAAATGGAGGAGTAAAGGAGAAAAATTATTTTGCAAACAATAATTTTCTACTCCACCAACAGGTTTATACCATAAAGGCCTCCAAAACTTCCGTGAAACTCTGTGTAACTTTTATCAAATTCTGGGATTTTTAGCAGCCCGTGGACAATGCATTAACTGTTTTTAGCCGTATTGATTGGAATGCCTTACTAGACATTTTATTAGTAACGGCCGTTATCTATCTCCTCCTCATGCTCATACGAGGTACACGCGCTGTACCTGTATTGCGCGGGGTGGCTGTATTGGTGTTGATCATACTTGTCCTCACCAGTACAAGTTTATTCAATTTGCCCGCCTTTTCCTGGCTCATTGACAAAAGCTTACCCGCACTCCTGGTAGCTATCCCAGTTATTTTCCAACCAGAATTGCGGCGCGCCTTAGAACAATTGGGACTTGCTGGACGCTATTTTCGCTTTTTCCGCAAGGATGAAACCAATCCAGTGGTGAAAGCATTTACGGATGCCAGCCTACGTTTATCGCAACGACGACATGGTGCCCTGGTCGTTTTCGAGCAAGGCACAGGCTTGCAAGAATATGTTGACACAGGTATTTTATTGAACGCCGAACCAACACCGGAACTATTTCTGACTATTTTTAACAAAACCACAGAATTACACGACGGCGCAGTGATCATTCGGAATGATGAAATTACAGCATCATCTTGTGTCATGCCTTTATCAACCAGCAGCCTTTCTGACCGCCAAATGGGGTTACGTCACCGGGCTGCACTGGGCATCAGCGAAGTGAGTGATGCGGTCGCCGTGATCGTATCTGAAGAAACGGGTCAGGTATCGATTGCGCATAACGGCCGTATTCTGCGCCGCCAAGATATCTCGCGTTTGGACACGATTTTGAACGCATTTTTGCAAAATGGATCAAGGGATAAAGCCTAAACATGCAAAAAACGTTTCGCTCACTCTTATCCACTTTTTCCTCCCTACTGCTTGCACTTGTGTTGGCTGTAGTCATTTGGATCACGGCAACTTCTGCACAAGATCCCAACAGTTCACAATTCATCCAACTGCCGGTCTCTTTTGTAGGAATCCCGGAAGATACGCTTTTGATGTCACCAGACAATGAGTCGATCCAAATACGTGTAGAAGGACCGCAATCTATCCTGTCCTCCTTATCACCGGCTGATTTCAAGGCCACTGTCGATTTGAGCGGAGTGCCATTTGGGGTAGAAACGGCCGTACAAGTAGATATCCCCCCCGCAACCGATTACACTATCTCTGACATCACACCCTCCCAAATTCAGGTATTACTCGAACAACAAGTCACCCGCGAAATTCCCGTCGAATTAGACATCCGCGGTAGTGCTGCGCGTGGCCATTCACAAGGCGTTGCCCTGACTGAGCCGTCCACAATCACCGTAAGCGGTCCCGCCTCACGGCTCGAACAACTTGACTTTGCCCTCGTCACCGTCTTCCTCAACAATGCGCGTGAAACAGAAGTCGGGGAGCATCGACCCGTTTTTTACGATCAACATGGGCGTGTGGCCAGTACAAACAACCTCGACCTGAGCATTCAAGATGTCACCGTCACCATCCCTATCGAAGAATCAGCTGGATTTGCTGAAAAACTTATCACTGTCGATTGGAACGGTGAACCCGCCCCTGGTTACCGCTTGCTAAACGTCAATGTTGAACCACCCAGCGTGCTTGTCAGAGGGCTGCCAGCAAGCGTTAATGCCCTTACCCGCTTGCAAACTGAACCTATCGATATCACAGGCTTAACCGAACCCTTCTCCCAACAAGCGACACTTGCCTTACCCGCCGGGATTACGCTCGATCAAGATCAAGAAATATTTGTCGAAATTGATATCGAACCCATCCTCACAACCGATACCCGCATTCGTCCCATCGAACTTTTGGATTTGAGTGAAGGGGTCGAAACCCTCGTAGAACCAGAAGAAGTGCGTGTCGTTTTGTTTGGCCCATTACCCGTCTTGGATACCCTTTTAGACGAAGATGTGCATGTTTCAGTCGATTTATTTGGCCTCGATACAGGCACCTATACCATTGAGCCAACTGTAGATTTACCCGACCGTGGCATTGAGGTACGGTCAATCAGCCCCAATGCCGTGACTGTCATCATCACCCGCACCATAACAAATGCCAATGGCATCACATCAACTTTGCCACTCACCGAAACATCCTCACTCCTGCGCAACCTTTCACGCATGGCCAAACAACAACCCGACCTCCAGCATCAGGCACCAGTTACCCAACACAACCATTTCAATAATCTTCCTTTTTCACAGGTCGCCATTTTGCCGGAAACGAGAGAAACCTTATGAGCAGAACACCTTTAGTCGCTTTAGTTGGTCGCCCTAATGTGGGCAAATCGACATTATTTAACCGCATAGTCGGCCGCAGATTAGCCGTCGTCTCCGAGGTGGCAGGCACAACTCGAGACCGTCTTTATACTGATGCTGAATGGATTGGCAAAACCTTTACCATTGTTGATACAGGCGGTATCGAAATCACTGAGGGGCGCAACACAGCACCACTCTCTGAAGATTCAGAACGTTTCCTGCCACTCATTCGTCAACAAGCAAGCATTGCCATCCAAGATGCCGATGTCATTGTGCAGGTTGTCGACGGACAAGTCGGCATCACCGCGGCTGACCGCGAAGTAGCTGATATTTTGCGCCAATCTAAAAAACCAACGCTTGTTGCTTCCAATAAATTGGAATCTTCCAAGTTATGGAACACAGCTTATGAATTTTATGAACTTGCTTTAGGTGATGTATATCCGGTTTCGGCGCTGCATGGCGCAGGCACGGGTGATTTGCTCGATGCAATCATCAATGCGATACCCGAAAATTTCGGCGAAATCGAAGAAGATGATTCGATCAAGATCGCTATTTTGGGACGGCCGAATACCGGCAAATCCACTTTACTCAACAAACTCATCGGTACAGAACGCGCTATTGTTAGCCCCATTGCGGGCACGACGCGTGACGCCACCGACACAAAAATCAAATGGCACGGCGAAGATTTCACACTAATTGATACCGCCGGCATTCGCAGACGCGGCAAAATAGACCCTGGTGTTGAAAAATACAGTGTATTGCGCGCTATCAAAGCGTTGCAGCGTGCCGACATCGCCTTGTTGATGGTGGATGCTGAAGACGGTGTCACGGCCCAAGATGCCCATATCGGCGGTATGTTGGCAGAGGCAAACTCAGGAGTCGTGATTCTCGTCAATAAATGGGATGCGCTCACCAAAGACAGCCACACACTCTACCAATACGAAGAAAAAGTGCGTTACGATTTGAACTTCCTGCCCTATGCACCCATCATGTTCATTTCGGCCAAAACAGGACAGCGTGTCAACACGATTCTGGCTGAAACGTTAAAAGTGAACGAAGCGCGTCACAGCCGCATTCCAACCGGAGCACTCAACAAATGGTTACGTGAAGTCACGACGCAGCATCCGCCGCCAAGCAAAAATGGGGTGCGTATGAAGTTCTTTTATGCCACACAACCCAAAGTTGCACCGCCAACTTTTGTTTTCTTTGTCAACAAACCGGAATGGATCCATTTCAGTTATCAACGGTATATGGAAAATAAATTACGCGAGTCCTTCCCTTTAATTGGCACACCCGTGCGCTTCATCTTCCGTGCCCGCAGCGAAGATCGCTTCGGAAAGTAGAACAACGGAATTATAATAAGGAAAATCTATGGCTTCTACTCGATATTTTGCCCAAACCATGCCGGGTGTTGAAGAAATCACCTGGTTAGAAATTAAACAAAAACTGCCCACAGCTACCTTTGTCGGCTATCAATTTGCAAAAGAGCAAAACGGTATTGTTTTATTTGATTATGCCGGAGCGGTGGACGATGTATTAAATCTGTCAACGGCCGAAGACCTGTTCATGGTGGCAGCCGCAATCAACAAAGTTTCACGCAGCCGCCGCGATTTACGCATCATCACTGAAACAGTACAAAAAGGCGAGGCATTTGGACAGGCAGCTAAGGCATTGATGCGGTATAGGCAGTTCAGTCAACCACCTACTTACACAGTTTTCCCGCGCAAAATCGGCAAACATGATTACAAACAATCGGAAATGGCAACGGCCGTTCTCAAAGGCATAGAGCGACGTTTACCGCGTTGGACAGGCGTCTCTACCTATGCTCAGGTCGAAATCTGGGCAAATTTACTCGGTTCCAGCCTGCTGATTGGCTTCCGATTGAACGCACCCGTTAAACAAAATCGCAAATTGCCCAAGGGTGGCATCAAAGATTCAACCGCAGCCGCCTTGGTTTTGTTAACCGAACCCAGCCCCCAAGACCTCTTTCTGGACCCGGTTTGTGGCATTGGACAAACACTCAAAGCCCGTCGTCAAGCCGGCCCTTATCAGCAATTGTTAGGCGGTGATGATCGCGGAGTCGATGTCGCACAACAGCAAGTGATGCCGCGACGCGGCGGGCGCGGACGCACGATTGCAATTCGTGAGTGGGACCCAGGTAACTTACCTATCGCGGACCAACGCGTTACGAAAGTAGCAACTTATATTCCAACGGATAACAAACCATTTATTGCCGGTGTGCTGGCGGAATTAGAACGGGTTGTCGTGGAAAACGGCCGTATTATCATTTTCACCCACGCCTATGACCAACTCAAAACGCTGCTGCGTGACTATCCACACCTGGAAGTCCAAACGGGTTATTCTGTCATGGACGCTGGTCATTGGGGCCGCATCTATATCATCAAACGCACCGCATGATTGTCAGATTGAGCGCGCAACTAAACATAATGCGACGAATCAACTGTCGCTTTCTTGGCATGCCTGTGCAGGAATGATTTGGCAAATACCAAAACAAATAATATCTTGAGGCTAAAATGGAAAAATCAAAGAGTTTAGATACTTGTATAAATTGTGGAAAAAGTGATAACGAAGCACCCATTCTACAAATGAAATTCAGAGGTGCGCAGATGTGGATTTGTTCTGGCTGCATACCGGTTCTTATTCATCGTCCCGAACAATTAATGGGGCAACTAACTAGCGTAAACAATATCGAGATAAACAATCACGCCTAAACTTTAAATGAAAGTATATTTAAGCAGCATCGGCTGCCGTTTAAACCAAAGTGAAATCGAGACAATGGGCCGCCAGTTGTTGGCTGCGGGGCATGAAATTGTAGATGACACGGCCGTTGCCGATAAAGTCATCATCAATACCTGTGCCGTCACCTCCGAAGCCGCCCGTGATGCCCGTTCCCAAACGCGCCGCATTCATCGCCAAAACCCAAACAGCGAAATCGTTTTAACTGGCTGTTATGCCACCATCGCCCCCACTGAACTGGGCAAAGTGCAAGGGGCTGGGCGCATCGTCCTCAACAAAGACAAATCACAGCTTGTGTCGCTGCTTGACCCCCAAATCGACAACATCCCGTTGTTCGAACGCGAGCCGGTCATGCGTGAATATCTCGCAGGCCAAATGGGCAATACGCGCGCCTTCATCAAAGTGCAAGATGGCTGCAACAACCGCTGCACCTTTTGTGTCACAACCATCGCGCGCGGCATGGGCGAAAGTCGTCATTTGGGCGATGTTGTGGCTGAAATTCAAGCCCTGGCAGCAGCCGGTTATCAAGAAGCTGTATTGACCGGTGTGCATTTGGGCAGTTACGGCCGTGACCTGGCCAATAAAACAGGTCTAAAAGAATTGGTGCAAGCGATTCTGACCCACACCGACATGCCGCGCTTACGGTTGTCCTCATTAGAACCGTGGGATATTCCACCCGACTTTTTCACACTTTGGCAAAACCCACGCCTGTTACCCCATCTACACATGCCCCTACAATCCGGCAGTCATGCCATTTTGCGGCGCATGGCACGGCGTACCTCGCGTCAAGATTTTCGTGAACTCACCCAAAACGCGCGCGCCCACATCCCCAACCTAAACCTGAGCACTGACATCATTTTGGGTTTTCCCGGCGAAACTGAAGCGGATTTCGAAGCGAGTTTAGAATTTGTCGATGAGATTCAGTTTTCGCGTTTACACGCCTTCACCTACAGCCCACGTCCGGGTACGGCCGCATCCAAAATGAGCGCTCAAATTCACGGTCCCATCAAAAAAGAACGTACGCGCCGCATGATTGCGTTGGGCAAAGAATTGAGCCTCGCTTTTCACCAACAGTTTGAAAACAAATCAGCATCAGTACTGTGGGAATCGAATATTGGCGCCGATAAAGATGGTCTGCTGTGGAGCGGTTACACCGACAATTACATGCGCGTGACCGCCCATGGGCCCGTTGACCTTTTCAATCAGGTCACAGAAACAGAGCTGTTTGATGCGCGGCCGGATGGTCTTTCTGGCAAAATCCTTTAAATCGTCACCCCCCTACAATTGAAACAGGATTTCAGCGGTAACGATTTGGGCGGAATTTGCGCTCAAGATAAGCGACAATTTCTGTAGCAACATCTATGCCGGTGATGCCCTCAATGCCTTCTAAACCGGGAGATGAATTCACTTCGAGAACCAACGAGCCGCGTGCGGCTTGAATCAAATCGACACCAGCAACAGCCAAACCATGCGCCTTAGCAGCAGCAACAGCCAGTTTTTGCGTTTTTCTGTCTAGTTTGATGGCAACGGCCGTGCCCCCCATATGTAAATTGGAACGAAACTCACCATCGGCAGCTTTACGTTCCATGGCAGCAACACATTGTTTACCCACCACAATCACCCGCAAATCACGCCCGTCGGCCTCGGCGATAAACTCCTGCAGCAAGGCATGTCGTTCCGTATCCTGTACCGATTGCAAGGCGCGGGCTGCTGTTGTCAAATCGTGCACCAGAATCACACCCTTGCCTTGCGTGCCGCGTATCAATTTGATCACCGCTGGCAAGCCGCCCACAAACTCAACGGCCGCAAATAAAGCTTGTGGCTTCGCAATAACGGCCGTGCGCGGCACGGGCAAGTCAGCTTGCTGCATAATTTGTAAACTGTGCAGTTTATCACGTGAAGCCGCAATGCCGTCAGAAACGGCCGTTGACACCACGCCTGAAGCCTCAAATTGACGTACGACCGCTACCCCATAAAAAGTAATCGACGAACCAATACGGGGGATGATGGCATCCAATTCAGGCAATCGCGACATTCTTGCCAACCCAATCGGCGTCGCGCTCAACAAACGCATAGTCTGCACATCAGACTGCAATTCGACAGCGACAGACAAGGTGTCCAATAAATGCACAATGTGGCCGCGCTGGCGCGCCACCTCAACGAGCCGTCTTGTACTGTATAAAGCGTGATTACGAGAAAGAATACCAATGCGCATATGCGGTTTATATCGCTTTTCTAAAGGGGTGGCAAGGCAGCAAAAAGGCAAGGTTGCAGGGGCAAAGGAGCATGCACGAAATCTATTTTAAACCAACTGCTTTACAACTCTGCAACCACGCCCGCCTTTTCGTAGGTAAACTAGTGTTAAAACAGCATAAACCAGCTTTGACCCACCCTGCCAATACCGCTACAATCAGCGGCTTGTTAGGTAATCGGCAACAAGTTTTCAGAACAAAAATCACTGCTGGTGTTGCCGATTCCTCAAGGAATCTTTAGATTACCGAAACCGCATGCCAAACGCGCCAGCATTTCTGCGTAGCTTCTGCGGTTTCCCTAAAGAAGGCGAATTGAATGCAAACAGTAGATACATTTGTTCTTGTCCCAACCTACAATGAGGTGGACAACATAGATGAACTCGTCACCCAAATATTAGCTTTGCCCATAGATATTGGTGTCATCGTGGTTGATGATAATTCTCCCGATGGCACTGGGAATGCAGCCGACAAATGGGCCCAAAAACGTCCAGAGCATGTGCATGTTGTACACCGACCCGGTAAGTTAGGTTTAGGCACTGCATATATTGCTGGGTTTAAAATGGGCTTACAACTGCTGCAAGCCGAACGTCTCATGACAATGGATGCTGATTTTTCACATAATCCACGTTATATTCCAGCTATGCTCGCCATGAGTGCGAACAAACATGTCGTGATTGGTTCACGTTATGTCGCTGGTGGCGGCTCTAAAAATTGCTCCTGGAAACGCATCTGGCTGAGTAAAATTGCAAACATGGTTGCGCGTACCTTGTTAGGCTTAAAAGCCAATGATGCAACGGCCGGATTTCGTTTATATCGTCGCGAAGTTTTAGAATCTATCCCCCTTGATCAAATTTTTTCTAGCGGCTACTCTTTCTTGGTCGAAATGTTGTTTATGTGCCAACGACGCGGTTGGCAAATTGGCGAAGTGCCTATCGTGTTTGAAGATCGACGCAAAGGCACAACTAAAATCTCGCGGCAAGAAGTGTTAAAAGCACAATATACTGTTTTCCGCCTCTTCTGGCGGCGCTTACGCGGTCGCGAACCCCGCCACCCTCAAATTCCGGTATCCGTATGATCGCAGTCAATTGTAATTTGTGTGGCCAAGACGATTGGCAGATCGTGTATCCATCTACCTTGGAAAACAGCGCGACAATGGATGTGAGCGCTTTCCGTTGTACCAGTCCAGGCTATGGCAATCACGCTCAAATTGTAAAATGCAAACATTGTGATCTCGTATATGCCAATCCACATTGGACACACGAAGAGTTAATGACAGCCTACACGGCAGTTACCGATGAAACCTATGTCGCAGAGCGCTCAGGGCGTGAACTCACCTTTAGCAAACATCTCAAAGATTTAGAAAAACACACAGGGCCGGGCAACGGCCGTACGCTGCTCGATGTGGGGGCGTATATCGGTGTTTTTGTCGAAGTAGCCACCGCCGCCGGATGGCAAGCGTGTGGTGTCGAACCGTCTGATTGGGCGGCGGCACAAGCTCAACAACAAGGCTTGCCAGTCATCCAAGGCACACAAGATGCGCCCGCCCTGCAAGATAAAAAGTTTGATGTCGTCACCATGTGGGATGTAATCGAACATGTTGCTGATCCGGCAGGCGAACTAGACAAAGCCTTTCATCTGCTCAAACCCGGCGGCTGGTTGGCTGTGCATACAATGAATATTGACAGCCTCACATCGCGTCTTTTAGGCCGCCGCTGGCCGTGGCTGATGGATATGCATTTGTATTATTTCAGCCCCAAAACATTGTCAGCCATGTTAACAAATGTGGGCTTTAACATTGCCTGGAGCGGCACACAAGGCCGATATTTAAGGCTAGGTTATTTGGCTACCCGCGTTGGAGGCATGCATCCAACTTTGGGGCACATGGCAGAACGGATTGTGAGCGGTTTGAAATTGACAGAAACGGCCGTGCCCGTTAATTTTGGCGATCTTTTTACCATCTATGCACGGCGCCCAA
>CAYGMR010000035.1:0-14449 GCA_964350725.1 uncultured Ardenticatenaceae bacterium
GCAGCGGTTCATATTCGTGCAGTTCATAGGCAGGCATTGTGGGCGACTTCAGAGAGCGCATTTTTGCCATCAACGCCGCCAAATAACCAGGTTCTGTTTTATACCCCTCTGGCGTCGGTTTCATCCCAATTGTGCCGCCGGTGTTGGCGATGTAGACCCGCTTTTTTGTCGTCATTTATTTACTACAGATAAAAGTTACACGGAGAATCACGGAGTAGGCACGGAGTTTCACAGAGAGTTTAGGGAGATTTTTTCTGCAAATCTACTCTTTTGCTCAAGTGGCAAGTAGTTTCACTACCGGCCACGCCTTTTCCTCTATGCAACTCCATTTTTTCTCCGTGCAGCTCCGTGTTCCTACTGTCAATAAAACATTTACCCCGTCTTCAACAATGCTACCTGCTCATGCGCACGGTAACTGCTGCGCACCAGGGGGCCGCTTTCGACCCAGCGAAAGCCCATGTCCAGACCTAGACGCCGCAGTTCCTCAAATTCCGCCAAGGTGTAATAACGCTCCATGGGCAAATGTTTTTTGCTGGGCTGCAAATATTGGCCAATGGTCAAAATATCGACCCCACACTCGATTAAGTCACGCATAACCGCCAAGATTTCGTCCCACTCTTCGCCCAAACCGACCATGATACCGCTTTTGGTCAAGCCAGCCGGCACCATCTTTTTGGCATTGGTCAAGGTGGCTAAAGCCCATTCATAATGATCTTGCGGCTGCACTTTGCGGAAAAGGCGCGGTACTGTTTCAACGTTATGATTGAGGATTTCAGGGCGTGCATCCATGACTATTTTGAGTGCTTCTGCACTGCCTTTGAAATCGGGAATCAGCACTTCGATCGAACAATCGGGCTGCACGTCGCGAATGCGGTTGATACAGCCAGCAAAAATGGGTGCACCCCCATCTTTGCGTTCGTCGCGGTTGACGGAGGTGATGACAACATGTTTTAGGTTCATGGCCTGCACAGCCTGGGCGACACGCAGCGGCTCTTGCCAATCTAAAGGCAACGGCCGTCCTGTCTTGATATCACAGAAACCACAACTACGCGTACAAATATCGCCCATAATCAAAAAGGTAGCCGTGCCAGCTCCCCAACATTCGCCCATATTAGGGCAATGGGCTTCTTCACAAACCGTGTGCAATTCTTTGCTGCGCATTAAGCCTTTGAGCATCTTGAAGGTTTCGCCCTTAGGCTGGCGCACTTTTATCCATTCCGGCCGCCGTTGTGGTCTGGGGCTGCCAGTTTTGATTGAATTAATTTTAACAGTGGGCACTCATTTACTCCTGTTGTAAGTCAAGTTTGTTGTAAATCAAGAAAATAATCGGGGAATAAATGTAGGACGATTTGGTAAATCGTCTCAGCGATTTACCAAATCGCTCTACAATGTTGATTACTCGTTTTATTTTTTAATCAGTAAGCAACTTGACCTACACTGTTTTGGATCAATTCGACTTGGAAAACACGGCTAAACGCGTCAATGAGATGGGGGATGATGTCGGTGGTATGCAACGGCCGTTGCAAGACCTTCTCCATACTCGTCACACCATGATCATCAATGCCACACGGAATAATCCCAGAAAAATAGGATAGGTCTGTGTTCACATTCAAAGCAAAGCCATGGCTCGATACCCCAGCATTATTGATACGAATACCAATCGCCGCGATTTTTTCCAATCCTTGCGCGGTATCAACCCAGACACCCGTGAACCCTGGGTAACGACACGCCTCCAAATCAAAAGCCGCCAAGGTTTGGATCAACATCTCTTCGATGTCTTCCACATAAGCACGCATACAGCCCAGCCCTTGGCGACCCAACTGGCGCATATTCAAAATCGGATAACCAACAAGCTGACCCGGCCCATGATAAGTGATGTCGCCGCCGCGATCGACACGATGTACCGTGATGCCACGCGCATCCAATTCAGCCGGGCTTAGCAACAAGTTTTCTATTTTACCCCGGCGGCCTAATGTATAGGTGTGGGGATGTTCTAATAGCAATAATTTATGTGCTAAGTCAGCGGCTTCGGAGCGCACGGCAACTAATGTTTTTTGCCATTGCCAAGCTTCAGCATAAGCAACTTGGCCAGCCCATTCGACCTCGACCATATCAGTTCACAGCATTGCGAATTTCAACACCACGCAGCGCATCCAACACCTGGTTGACAACTTGAATGCCAACATTAAGCTGCGCCTCGGCGGTGCTGGCTCCTAAATGGGGGGTGTGCAAAACGTTGGGCAAATTGATCAACGGATTATCGGCGGTTGGTGGTTCGGAAGTAAACACATCAAGGGCAGCGGCTTTGACTTTACCCGACCGAATTGCTGCGGCTAAGTCAGCTTCATTAACCAACTTGCCACGGGCGACATTGATGATGATGACACCATTTTTCATTTTTTCGATGGCGGCGCTGTTGATCATATTTGTGGTTTCGGGCGTAACGGCCGTATGCAGCGTAATATAATCTGCCTGTGCATAAAGCTCATCTAAGGTCACCAAATGCGCATCAGCGTCTTGCACATAGGGATCATACTCCACAACTTCCATACCAAACGCCTGCGCACGTTCAGCTACCAAATGGCCAATACGGCCAAAGCCAACAATTCCTAACACTTTGCCAAATAACTCCACACCAGCAAATTGCGAACGCTGCCATTCGCTAGCAGCCAATGAATTATTAGCCGCGACGGTATGCCGGCTGACGGCCAACATCAAGGTCATCGTCTGTTCGGCCGTGGCCACACTATTTGATCCCGGTGTGTTCATGGCGACCACACCGTTGGCTTTAGCTGCCGCCAAATCAATGTTGTCGACACCAATACCAGCACGCCCGACAAACTTGAGCTTTGTGCCAGCGGCGATCACATCCGCATCGACTTGCGTGCCGCTGCGAATGATCAAGGCATCATAATTCGGCATAATCGCCACCAGTTCATCTTTACTCAAACCTGGTCGCATTTCGTAGATTACATCATCGGCCGCTTCTAATAAGTCCAAGCCAGCGGCCCCTAATTTGTCAGAAACAAGAATATTAAACATTTAAGCACCTTCATTTTTACCCGGCGAATAAATTCACGGGCAACAATCACGAAGTCGGCCTTCGCCGACTAGGTTCGAGACCGCGAAGGCGGTCTTTGTATTCGTAGCCGTGAATTTATTCGCTGGTCATTATGCCGCAAGGAAGTCTTCAATTGCCGCAAATAGTTCTTCCATATCTTCCAATTGCAAATCACCCATGTGGGCAATACGGAAATTCTTACCTTTCAAGGCTCCGTACCCATTTGAGATAATCATGCCACGTTCGCGTAAAAATGCATTCAAGGCCGCAATATCATAATTATTATCATTGGTGATGCAGGTCACGGTGGGCGACCGGTAGCCATCAGGGGCAAACGGCGTCAATCCTTTTGATTCGGCCCAGGCAATCGTACGGTCACGCATGGCGAGATGGCGTGCATAACGATTTTCCATACCTTCAGCCATCATATCTTCTAATTGTTGATCCAGGGCGAAGAGGAGAGAAACGGCCGTTGTCGCGGGCGTTTGGTTTTTGAGCAAATATTTCTCCAAGACGTGGAAATTAAAATACCAACCCCGATCCGGAACTGTCTCTGCTTTGGCCATCGCACGGTCAGAAACGGCCGCAAATGAAATGCCCGCGGGCAGTGCAAATGCCTTTTGGCTGCTCGTCAGCAATACATCCAAATCCCAGGCATCAAACGGAATCGACACACCCGCCATACTGCTGACAGCGTCGACCAGAACCATAATGTTATCCCAGTTGGGCACACTACGCACAGCCTTAGCAATCGCTTCAATTGGGTTGGTAACACCAGTGCTGGTCTCATTGTGCGCCACTGTGATGGCATCAAAGCCACCAGCAGACAAGCGTGCGGCGACATCTTCCGGCAAGATGGGTTGACCCCATTCGGCGTTCAGCACCTCGTTTTCGCGGCCACATGCCTCGGTAATATCTTGCCAACGTTGACTGAAGGCACCATTGACACAGTTCAACACCTTGCCATTCGCCGTGTTGCGAATCGCCGCTTCCATCAGTCCTGTACCAGTAGAAGCACTAATTAAGACACGCTTTTCAGTTTGGAATACGACTCCTAGTTTCGGCCGTATACGGCCGATCAATTCTAAACATTCCGGCATACGATGACCGATCATCCATTGGCCTTGCGCATCCAGGATTTCTGGACGCACTTCAGTCGGGCCAGGGATAAACAATTTGATATGTTTCGCGCCTCTTACAGAATTTGATGCTGTTGTATTCATTTTCATTTTCTCCAAAATTCTCCGCCGAATAGCCACCAGAACAATCCGGATAATACTCACCAGACAGAGATTTATTTTTAACTGCTTCATATCCAAGAATTGGATGACACTTAATTATACAGTGAATTGAGCAGCAGACAGTAATAAAACAAGCCTTCTCGAATCCCTTCTATCAATCTGATTCAACCAACAGCTACCCTAATTCAAGAAAATCTGTGAAAATGAGTGGCAAATATCTTCACTATGTTTGCACTTTTCGCCTAACCGCAAATTTCAGCCACGGATTTAATTCATAATCGCTGTTAATCCGTGATAATTGGCGGCAAAAAGAAAAACAGCAAGGGTAGTGATCCACGGAGTTCATTATGTTACAAAACCTCAATAATTCTTCATCCTTTCTACGTCTTGTGCTTATTGGTAGTGGCATTGTCGTTATTACCGCTGGCCTCAAAGCATTTGCCGTTATTATCAGTCCAGCCATTATGGCGGGCTTTTTAGCTCTACTCTGCATTCCACTGTACCAATGGCTGCAGCGGAAGGGGTTGCGGTCAAGCCTGGCTTTATTGGTTTTAATTTTAGTCCTGGTGGGAATCGCAGTGGGATTGGGTCTCTTGGTTGTGACCTCTTTTAATGTATTGTTCGAAACGCTGCCTGAATATACGGCAAACCTGGAAACGGAGGTCGCTAATGTAGCGGATACATTGTCACAAATTGGGGCAGATGCAGCGAGTATAGAGAGTACAGGCGATACGGCCGTAACACTCATAACTTCCATCACGAAGAATATTTTAGGAACGGCCGTTAATATGCTAGCGATCGGCTTAGTCGTCCTCGTGCTGCTCATCTTCATCATCGCTGAATCGCCCCACTACCCGGCCAGATTAAAACGGGGTTTAGGCACAAAAAATGATTTGATGCCGCAAATCCGTGACCTGCGCACCAGCCTGATCAACTATTTTGTGGCACGCATCAAAGTTAATGGGATTACGGGAGCGGCCGTATTCATCATGCTTTTTGCTGCGGGTGTCGACTTTGCGGCGTTATGGGGTGTGTTAGCTATCTTCCTCAGTTTCATCCCTTATTTCGGTCTGGCTATCGCCATGATTCCCGCTGTGATCTTGGCCTTTGCCGAAGGGGGCATGACGCTGGCAGTGGTAATCAGCCTTGGTTATCTGATCATAAACCAAATCATTGAGCAGATCGTAGCACCGAAGGTCATTGCCGATGACATTAGCCTATCGCCCGCCGTCACCTTTTTTGCCTTATTCTTTTGGGGCTGGGCATTTGGTTTCTTAGGCGTCATTTTAGCGGCACCCTTAACTGTGTTGTTGCTTATGATTTTGCAAAGTTACCCTGATACCCGTTGGTTAGCTCTCATGGCCATTGCCGATGAAGGCAAGGAAGTTGTGTCAACAGGGGAAGCCGATTAAACAAGAATGAATGCAGGAATTGATATTGCACTAGGTTCTGTTGACATTTAGGAAATTCACCACAGAGGACACGGAGTTCACAGAGAATTTGAGTAAAAAACTACGAAAACTCTGAGTTCTCTGTGGTCTCTGTGGTTCAAAAATTGTCTAAACAGTGAAATGTCAACACGCCCTAATTCATTGCAGCCATTGGCAATCCATCATTTATTATTGTAAACAGCAATAAGCCGTGTGTTTCCGTAATCAAATACATAATCCGGTTCGTTTACAGCCAGCCATTTTGCCAATGCGCTGTCCCGACCTTCTGGCCCTAACGTGGTCTGGCGGCTTTGCGATACAACAAAATCCACATCCTCAATAGAGACAGGAACGGTAAAAACCTGCTCATCCAAAATGCTCGGGACTCGAAACGGCGCAGTAAAGCGTAAATCATCACGCAATTGTCCCTGCTGCTGATAATAAACCATCACATCATGACTCCAAGGATCTACCCATACAATGTCTCCAGCTTCAGCATTTTCGTTGAGATAGTCTAAAACTTCAGAATAGGTTTCACACCAATAGGTCGTTTCCAAACCCAGCTGTGTCGCCCCAGAAACACCGCCAACCAGCCCGGAATAATAGGACAAGAGATGCGGATAAACAGTCGCAGCAGAAATCAGCGACGGCATAAATACAACCAGAGCGAGAACAGTAAGAATTGCAACCTTTACTGCCCCTTGCACGCGTTTTTTAACTACCTGCACGATAACATACAAGCCAATTGCAGCTATGGCAGCTACAAACGGAATCGAGCCAATAAACAGGCGATCATTGTCATAGACCATCGACTGTCCGATTGCAAGCGCCAATATGGGCACAAAAGCATTTAACAACAAGTAGGCTCCAAATTTTCTTGCAGCCTTTTGGGCTAGGACGCGAATCGAACCAATGAAAAAGAGCAGCAAGGTCATAACGGGGACGACAGCCAACGTTATCGCAAATGGGAAATGCCAAGGCGGTGGCATGTAAAAGCGATTCAGATACCATTGACCAATCTCCCAATGGTCCACTGTAATAAATAAAATATATTCGATAGTACGTCCGATTGTTTCATGATACAGCCAGGGCCAAGAGATAAAAAATACCGGGAGCGCCACAACCCCCATAACCAATAACCGTAGCAACAATCTTTTTTGACGTTCAAAAATTAAAAGCCACAAGAAAAGTGTGGGTAAAATAAAAACCGCATTAACTTTAGTGGCAACGGCCGCACCCCATAACAGCCCTAAGCCAACATCTACCGCCCAAGATTGGCGCATTCGTGTTTTCCAAAAAGCTAGCACGGTAGCCACAATCATAACGGCCGCAGCCACGTCTAATGCAGCAAGATGCGCATGAAAAAAGAAGCGCGGCATCAAAAACAAAAAAGCAGCAGCAGCAATGCCAACCCAGCGTTCGTAAACATCAGCTACAAGTAAAAAGATGAAGCCAATCAGCATTGAACTCAGGATCATATTCCCTAAGCGATGTGCCACGAGGTCAGGCAGGAGGGCGCGCGAAACAGCCCAAAAAACACCCGACCAAATTTTATCGAGGGGTGGGTGTTCATGGTTGATTTCCCAATACATTTCAATGCTTTCTGGACTTAATGCAGCAGTGGGATCGCTAAAAAATTCACCGAACCAGGCCGTGTAGGATTCGGAAGCTGCGATATAGGCAGGTTCATCCCACGTGAGACCAATGTCATTGACAGTGGCCAATAAAATGATGAACGCAACGGCCGTTAATACAACAGCCACAAATATATCCGATTTTAAAAATGAGTTTTTGGAAGTCGTCATCTATAGTTTCCCACGCTCAAATCTTTGCTCATAAGCGTGCAAAAACTTTGTAAAGCGCGTATATGTATAAGCAATAAAGGGGATTTTTTGGATCGGTTCTAAAGCCAACGGCAAACCCGCCATCGCATACATATAATCCGATAACATCAACATGTCATGGGTATCTTGCAACAATTTCTGGAATTCCTTTTGTCTGTCACTCTCAGAATCAAATGCTGCATTGTCCAAATAAAAATTGATCAACATCCCAATTTCACGATCCGTAAATTCTGGTTCTGCAATGCCGAAATAAGGATATTCGGGTAACTTGTGTCGCATCACAGTTTCTGCAAACAAATTAGAAAAGTCAAATGCCTTATGATTAAGGCATGAAAACTCGAAATCGAGCAGTTTGATGTCGCCATTTGTCAACTGCATGATATTGCCATGATAAGTGTCGTTATGGCAGAAAACAGGCTCGCCCTGCGGCAAACAACGCAAGACCTTAGCCAATGTTTGCGGCGCATAAATTTCGCGCAGCTTTTCGCATAAGGCTTGTTCATGGGGCGGAAAATCATTGACTCTTTCTTCTAAAACATAACGCGCTTCCTGCCCCCATTGGGCAAATAAAAGTTCAAAAAAGGTGCCTTCTGGTAAATTGGGCGGCGTCAGTTGGTGGAACCGATACAGTTGATCAGCGATTTTGCGCAGGTTTTCGGGATCAAATAAGTCAGCGGCAGTGAGGGTACGGCCGTTATAAAACGTTTCAATGCGGCAGGTTTGATCATAATAATAACAATGTGCGGCAATCTGATTCTCGCCTAAAAGCAAAAAGACCAGTTTTTCAGTCTCGAAATCTAAGATCGCGTTCTCTTTACCCGCCAGACGTCGATATAAAATGGCCTGCGGTTCAACCTGTTTATCTGTTCTGATACCCAGCGTAAATGACGAAAAACCTTTGGGATCATCAAAACTAAAATCATCCTGAGATAACGCGCCCCATTCTGGAAATATTTGCTGGCATTGTTCAAAAACTTGCGTTTTGATTTTTTTGCGTTCACTCATTTGAGGCCACTCCCTGTGCTAAAAATCACCACGCGCTCATCAGGCTGAATCCATTTTTGCGTTACAAGTGCTTGTAAGGCAGCGAGCGTTGCGGCGGATTCCAGGGAGACAAATATACCTTCGGCTTGCGCCCATAATTTTTGGGCATTTATTATTTGATCATCGGGAACAGCAACGGCCGTACCGCCACTCTCGCGTAAAGCCTGCAACATCAACCTGCCGCCTACCGCCACAGGAACCCGTAAGCCACCAGCCTGCGTTTGCGCATTTTCCCATGGCGAAGTTGCTTCGGCGCCAGCATGAAACGCCTTAATTACCGGCGCACAACCTGATGCTTGCACGGCAACCATACGCGGTCGTTTGCTATCGATCCAGCCTAACTGTTCCATCTCATCAAACGCCTTCCACATGCCAATCAAGCCCGTACCGCCACCAGTAGGATAAATAATCACATCCGGCAGCTGCCAATTGAAAGCAGCCGCTAGTTCATAGCCCATTATTTTTTTACCTTCTAAACGGTAGGGTTCTTTCAAGGTAGAGACATCAAACCAGCCGCCAACGGCCGCATCTTGCGCCGCTTCACGACCTGCATCATTAATCAGGCCATCGACCAGATGCAAATCACCACCTGTCATTTGTACTTCTTTGATATTAATCTTGAGGGCATCGCTGGGCATGTAAATATGTGCTTTGACACCGGCACGCGCGGCATAAGCGGCTAAGGCGCCACCAGCATTACCAGCCGTAGGAATCACAAACTCGTCCACACCCAACTCTAAAGCGCGACTAACCGCGGCCGCCAGCCCCAGCGCTTTAAAGCTGCCTGTCGGGTTTTGGCCTTCATCTTTGACGTATAGCTGCGCCAGACCCAATTGTTGGCCGAGACGCGGCATTTGTAAAACGGGCTTGCCACCTTCGCCTAGCGTTATGATGAAACGTGGATCACGCACGGGCAGCAATTCACGATAGCGCCACATGGTAGACGGCCGTTGCATAAGCAGATCACGATCCAATTCAGCACGCGCTTTGTTCAAATCGTATCGCGCCAACAAAGGCAAGCCTGCATCACTCAAGCGTATCAGTTGATCAGCAGCATATTGTTTTTGGGTGAGGGAACATTCGAGGTGGGTTAAATAGTTCATAATGTTATGGAAGCAGACATTTTGACAAGTTTAATAATCCTGTACAAAACAAATCAGCCACTTGGAGGCTGAACATACAGATACTTCTATTGCAGTGGTGCCGGGAGATTATTGAAAAAATATCCAGAGCGCGTTGGATTAGAGTGAATTATCAATTTTTTCCGGATGTCCTTGAATCCAACTGCGATATGCTGCGATTACTGTATCAATATCATGCAAGTTATTGACACAAACACGGTACAATTCTTCGGCGCTTATCTCATGATAAAAATGTACCAGGCGGTTACGATAGCCGGCTAAGGTCTTCAACAAAATGACATCTTCTGCCGTAAGTACTCCATAATTGCCCAATGCGACAGCTACTTCTTTATATTCACTGGGGGCTTCACCAAATCCTTTAGCCAAGATATGTCGCCCTAAGTCAAATAGTGCTTCTAATCCTCGCCGCAAACAGGAATCGGCCGTCCAGATATTACGATTATCGGCAAAAAACGCTTCCCGATCCTCCAAAGGTAACTCGCGGATTGTCTGCACCATGCGTATCGCCCAATTATAACTCTGCCTGAGATTCGCAATGGCACCATGATTTAACCTTCTAGAATAGCTTTCATACGTGCACGTTCAAATGGAGCCAAATCTCCCGCACGGCGCATCACATATAAGTCATATTCGTCAGCAACGTAACTATCAGCCGCATACAATCGCTCACCACGTACGATATTTAATGCTAAAAAAGGGTCTGCTTCATCTAAGCTGACCAAATCGACACGGTCAACGTTTAACAGGTCTTCAAAAGCTTGGGCTAAAGCGACCTTTTGCCAGGGTGTTAGTTGACGATCCGGCAGAGGTTTGACACCCACATCAACATCATGTCCTGGCTGCAGCGCTAATGGTTTACCCAAAACTGCCCATTCATAAACGGCCGTTGCTTGGCTTCCAAACACATACATCAATGCAAGATCAAATGACTGACATAAATCAGCAATCTGCCCTGCTGCTGGTTGTTGTCCGGCAAATTCAGAATTCATATGATTATTATGAGGGGGATGCGCTAATGCGTCAAGTAATCAAGAACTGGCTTTCTGCCACAAGCGCCGCGCGTTTGCATGCAGTCGTGTACGCATTTGCGCCAAATCAGCGTCTAAGACAACAGCATTTCTCACGCGCCAATTACCAGCCACCATTACATCTTTCACATGTGTATGATTGCGCCATAAAACAAGCTGATCATACAAATTATGCGTCGCGACTGGCGTGGGAAATGTGGCATCAATCAGTTGTAAGTCAGCAACCCAACCCGGTTCGAGACGACCAACATCTTGCCAGCCCAACGCTTTTGCGCCGCCTTCCGTCGCCAAATACAAAACATCATGTGCTGGCATCACCTGCGGATTTTGATGTTTGGCCTTATGGATCAGAAACGCGCCGCGCATCACTTCAAAGAAATCATTCACATAACCATCAGAGCCCAGTCCCAAAGTTACACCTGCTGCCATCTGCTGCGGAATCGGCGCAATACCACCGCCGACTTCGCAGTTGCTCAAGGGCATATGGGTCACTTTAATGCCGCGTTCAGCAAGTATCGCCCGTTCGCTTTCGGAGAGCTGCACGCATTGCGAAGCCAACATGTTGGGGCCAGTGACACCAAGCTCATCATAATATTCCAACGTGCGTTTGCCAAAATGTTTGAGTGCATATTCCGGTTCATGCACGCCTTCATTGCAATGACAATGCGTCAACACATCCAAATCTGCGCCCATGCCGCATGCTTGTTGAATGAAATCGGCCGAACAAGTGAAGGTTGTGTGGAAGCACATCATGCCTTGCACCAAGCCGCCTTCTTGCTGGCACATTTCAACGAGACGCGCATTTTCACACAAGCCTAATTGGCCATTGGCTTTACTGACCCGCTCGGTGGCTTCAAAAGAAAGGATACCACGTAGACCACGCTGCTCAACAACTTCTTTTTGTGCCAACAACGCATCGGGAATCGCATACGGCGCTTCGAGAATATCATAAAAGCTGGTAATGCCGCTGCGCAGCATTTCGGCACACACCCAATCGGTAGCGGCGGCGACCATCTCATGATCAAGTGCGTCTTCGACCAGCGGCCACCAAAAGTCATTCAAAAATCCCCAGAAATCGGCGGGCGCATTAGCCAGCGGAATGCCATGTGCTAACACGCCATACAAATGTACATGCGCATTTACAAAGCCAGGCGCGATCACATACCCAGTAGCATCATGGAGGTTGTCATCTGGATACGTTTCTTTCAGGGTTGCATGGGGGCCAATGACGTCAATTTCGTCCCCCACCACACGCACACCCCAATTACGTTTAGGGGCTGCGTGTGGGGAGGTAATCAACCAGTCACCTAAGATAAGTGTTGCGTTCATACGCTTTTACAGGTCTTAATTTGAATGACGCGGATAAAAAGAAATTCAGATTAATGCTAACTTCTTATCCGCGTTTTCTTCTATCCGTGTCATCAACATAGGCAAATTTTTTGTCGATAAAAATATATGACAGATAACTTTGATAAACGCGGACGGAAAGGAATTCGATAAATTTTTATTTCCATTCTTTTCTGTCCGTGTTTATATCTTTTTGCCAAGCATCAACTTAGGAAAAATACAGCCCCTAAGAATTCATCTGTTGCAAAGCATTCCAAACACGTTCGGGTGTGAACGGGATACGGTCGATACGCGCACCAGTGGCGTTGAGGATGGCGCTGCGCATGGCGGGGGCCACGCCGTCCTTGGGGATTTCAGCGATAGCTTTGGCACCAAAGGGACCGCTCGGCTCCATGGTCTGCACCAGGATGACTTCCAGTTCAGGCATTTCATCCGCACGGTAAATTTTGTAGGGGCCAAGTGAGGGATTTAACATACGGCCGTTCTCATCATAAACCATCTCTTCACAATGACCATAACCCAGCGCCTGCGTCATGCCACCTTCAACCTGACCACTGGCCGTCACCGGATTGATCGCCACACCACAGTCGACAGCCATCACCAATTTCTTGACAGTAACCTGTCCCGTTTCGATATCAACTTCAATTTCGGCAAACTGTCCAGCAAAGGGCGGTGGGGATTCAAGTGAAACATAAGAGGCTGTGCCCATAATTTGACGTTGTGCATCTTGATGCAGCGAATGTAAGGCAATCGCTTCAAGAGAAACAAAACGGCCGTCTGTGGCCACCGCCTGACTATTACGCAAAACCACCCCGCTCCAATCATCCAATTTCAACATCAAACCAGCCCGTTCTTTGATTTGTTCGCGTACTTTTTCGGCGGCTAGCTTAACGGCCGTTCCTGAAATATACGTCGTCGAACTTGCATAAGCACCCACATCAAACGGCGTCAAATCCGTATCGCTGGAATAAACCAAAATGTCATTCAATGGCACACCCAACACTTCTGCCGCGATTTGCGCCAGGACTGTGTCTGAACCAGTGCCCAGGTCTGTCGCGCCAATCAGCAAATTAAATGAGCCATCGTCATTAATTTTGATACTCGCACCCCCCATATCCAAACCAGGAATCGCCGAACCATGCATACACATCGCAAAACCAATACCGCGCCGAATATGTGGTCGATCAGCCGGTTGTCGCCAGGCGGGATCGTCGCGGCGCTGCCAGTCAATGGCCTGTAAACCTTGCGCCACACATTCCGCCAAACCGCTGCTCGTAACGATGGGCAACTCGGTAACTTCGGCGTCACCTTCACCCAGCTGCGGCGCAATATCCAACGCATCGCCCATTTTCACCCAATTCTTGCTCTTGAAATCGAGCACATCCATCCGCAACGCATGCGCAATATCTTCCAAATGAGTTTCGAGGGCAAAAAGTGCCTGCGGCGCACCATAACCGCGATAAGCACCTGGCACCGGGATATTCGTATACGCCACCGTGCATTCAAAGCGTTTGTGCGTGCAATTATAGGAACTCAGACCGCGCATACCAGTCACCGTTTGTACGGTCAGGCCATGCGTGCCATAAGCACCGGTATTGGCCACAACAGTCATCTTTTGTGATACCAGCTTGCCATCATTATTGACACCTGTCTTGTAGGTAATTGTTTGCGGATGGCGCGTGCGGCTGGAAACAAACTCTTCAAGGCGATTCAATTCAAAGCGTACCGGTCGACCAGTCGCGATGACCAAATGGCCCACAATATCTTCAATCAGCATTTCTTGTTTGACACCAAAACCACCACCGATACGTGGTTTAATCACCCGAATACGACGTACCGGCAATCCTAACAACGGCGCAACCATACGTCGTGAATGGAAAGGCACCTGGGTCGAGGAACGCAGCACAAGGCGCTCGTCAGCGTCCCAATATCCGATACAAATATGTGGTTCAATGGGGACTTGCTGCACCTGATGTACATAAAAAGTTTGCTCAAAAACACGATCTGCATCAGCAAAACCCTGCTCAACATCCCCCACTGTGGCTTCAATAAAATGACTGATATTGCGGCTGGCATCATGCGCCCCTTCCATATCAGGTTCGTCATGGATGACAGGAGCACACGGTTTGATAGCCTCGTTTTCATCAAAAACGGCGGGCAGCACCTCATACTCCACATGGATTAACTTAAGCGCTTCTGTAGCAATTTCGAGCGATTCGGCTGCAACGGCCGCTACGCGATCACCGACATAACGCACCTTGCTGTCAAAGCTCACCTGATCCAATGGTTCCGGATTAGGGTAGGACTGCCCC
>CAYGMR010000035.1:14470-18215 GCA_964350725.1 uncultured Ardenticatenaceae bacterium
GTGATATTTTTATAATGGATCACAGCATGTACACCCGGCAAAGCCATCGCCGCGCTGTCATCAATATTAAGAATGCGCGCATGGGCATGTGGGCTGGTGAGCAAACGCGCATACAACATGCCCCGCATCTCAAAATCATCAACAAATGCCGGGTTGCCCTTCGCCAGTTTGAGGGCATCGACTTTGGTTTCCGACTTGCCCACAACCTGCATTTCGGGCACATCAGAAGAAAGAATCTGGCGTGGTTTTGCCAGGCGGGTAGCAATATCGCCACCTGAGCCACCACTTACATCCAGGTCTGTTGGGTCGCTGGGGGCATCAGGGGATTTACCGCCGCTAAAAAAGTCAAGGATATCTTGATCATAAATATCGATTGGTGTCAGCACGATGGGGCTGGTATCTTCGGGTTCTTCACCGCGCATAACGGCCGCTGCTTCCAGCACAGCCTGTACCGGTTTTACATAGCCGGTCTCCCGATCCAGAATGCCCGAAAGTGCATCACGGGCTTCGGCTTCGGTGGGATTGGGATTACGCGCCAAGAGTTCTTTTGTCGCTAATACCATCGCCGGTGTCGAATAGCCGGACTGGATAGCTCCCGTGCGTATGAACGCCTCTTGAATGGGATGCAAATTAGTCCCTTGTGACATGCCTTCGATGGTTTCGATATGGTGGCCATCAGCTTGCACAGCCAGCATAATATCTGTATTGACGAGTTTACCATCGATTAAAACGGCCGCTGCACCCGTTTCGCCAGTGTCGCTGCCAAAGCGCACGCTAAAATAGCCTTCACGCCGCAAAACACGCATAAGGGTTTCATGCGGCAAACAATTGAATGTTTTTTCTTGGTCATTAATGGTTAAGTGGATTTCCATTGGGTTAGTCCTTTAGTGGGTTAGTCGGGTTACGAATTTAATGGGACGCGGATAAACGCAGATCAGGCGGATTTTCGCAGATAAAAACAGAATATCCGCGTTTATCTGTTGAATCCGTGTTTTTCTGCGTCCTATTCTAATCCTTTCCATCAATCTGCTAGTTCGTTTAGGATGCGTTTGCTGAGGACAGCAGCCATTTGTTTACGGTAGCTGCTGCTGCCACGGAAATCACCGGGTGGATTGAGGCTATCTAATGCAGCAGGATTGACCAATACGGCCGTTTCTGCCACACCACACAAAGCCAACAAAACGGCTCCATTCTCATCCTTACGCGCAAGCGCAGCCACGATGGGTTTATCCTGTGGCGTGCGAGCGACACGCGCATGGACGGTTTGACCAGATTTCTTGAGGGATACGGCCGTTATCAACCCACCATCTAATCCTCCAGATACGTCAGCCAGAAAATCAGGCAATGGGATTTGTCGTCCGCCAGCAGATGTTTGAATCGAAACAACGGCTTTAAAAACCAGCAAAGCCGCCAATAATTCACTTTCTGGATCAGCACCTACGAGTACGCCACCCAGTGTAGCCGCGTTGCGGAAAGTATTTGGCCCTTCGCGATGTGCCATGCGTCGCAGCAAATCCGGCGCTTCTATATCGGTAACGAGGGTTTGTAGGCGCACCAGCGCACCGATTGTCATCTGGTCAGGGGTATGGTCAACGGCCGTTAACCCCACCGCCTGCAAATCGACAACTTCTTCAACATCTTCTGGCAAAGTGGCAATCAGTGTGGTGCCACCGCCGATAACGGCCGTTTTCACACCTGGCCTGCTCAATAAGGCTAAAGCAGCCTCAACGCTGTCGGGTCGATGATATGATTTTAGTTGTTGCATAGGGACTCTCCTGTAAATTATGCGTTATGGCGGATGAATTATGAATTTTCATCCGGTGGAGGTGTGTCTATTTCATGTAAAATTATACTTGAAATAGTATATTTTTGTAAGGCATAATTATAACTGCTGGCTCTTCGAGGATTTGTAATGTTTTGTCCGTATTGCATATCGTGGCAAAGCCACAAGCAAAATTCTGGACACTAATATAGAAAGACTTTCGTTTTTTCGGAGTCTTTCCGTAACAGCATCCTTAAAATGAACGCATTCTCGTTTCGAGTGTGTCGAGGGATGACGAAAATTAACATAAACCTTGCCGTGCGTATTTCGTATCTAGCACATCATACGCACGACGCAATCTGATTCACCATTTCCCTCAAGCCTCGACCTGTTTACCGGCCATCATCAAGCCGATTTGCTCGATAAGCGATTGATCCGGAGGCACTTCACCCACAATTTTACCCTCGTAGATGACTAAAATACGGTCACTGAGATGCAAGATTTCTTCTAATTCGGTTGAGATGAGTAAAACGGCCGTGCCGGCATCCCGCTGCTCGATAATTTGCTGGCGCACATACTCAGTCGCACCAATGTCGATACCGCGTGTCGGTTGGTTGACCAACAGCAAACGTGGCTTGCGGCTAATTTCGCGGGCAACAACGACCTTTTGTTGATTACCACCTGACAAGCTCGAAATGGGACTGTCTACCGTCGCTAAACGCACATCATATTTTGCACTTAGTTCGCGCGAATGGCTCTTGATTTTGCGAAAGTCGAGAAAGCCACGGCGTGCATAAGGCTTGTCGCAGTAATCGTGCATGATGTAATTATCAGAAACAGAAAACGGCAAAATAACCGCCATTTTGTGTCGATCTTCGGGCACATGCGTCAAGCCTAATTTGCTTACTTCGCGCGGGGTCAGATTTTGAATGGCCGTGCCATTCAAAGTAATTTCACCCGCCACCGCCGGAGCCAATCCGGCCAACGCCAACGCCAATTCGCTTTGGCCATTGCCCGACACACCGGCAAGACCGACCACTTCTTGCTCACGTACATCGAAGGAGATTTTGTCAACGGCCGTTAAGCCGCGTTCATCTTTTACAACCAGATTACGCACTGACAAAACCACTGCCCCCGGGTTGCCATGCCGTTCAGGAATTTCCATTAACACATCACGTCCAACCATCAGTCGCGCCAGCTCACGTGGATTGGTAACGGCCGTATCCAAAGTCGCCACATTTTTGCCATCACATAAAACAGTGACCCGATCACTTACCTGCATCACTTCTTCTAATTTGTGCGTGATGAAAATAATCGTCAAGCCTTTGTCCACGAGGTCACGCAAAAAGGTGAGTAGCTGGTCTGTTTCTTGCGGAGTGAGAACGGCCGTTGGTTCATCCAACACCATGATACAATGCCTTCAAAATCTCAACACGCTGCTGCTCACCAACAGACAATTGGCTAACTAACTCGCCCGGATCAATCTGCAAGCCAAAATCGTCCCCTAATTTTTTGATATCCGTGCTGACCTGATCGAGGTCATTTAAGACCTTCCAAGATGAATATTGTCCTAAAATTAAATTTTCCACCACCGTTAAAGTAGGAACCAGCATAAAATGTTGATGTACCATGCCGATGCGGTAATGGATGGCGTCCTTAGGCGAGCGAATCTCAACCCGTTCGCCTTTGTAATATATTTCGCCGGAATCGGGTTGATACAAACCATACAAAGTACTCATCAGCACCGTTTTACCAGCGCCATTTTCACCCAACAAACAATGGATTTCGCCCTCACGCACATCCAAGCTCACGTCGCGGTTTGCCACCGTGCCAGGAAACGTCTTAACCATATTTTCCATACGTAAAATGAGATTATCCATAAGTCACTCAATTATTGGTACACTGATAAATACATCCATGTCCAATTTCCCAAAATGTATTAATTATTTATGGCTCATACGGCACCGCTAAAGCAGATGGCGC
>CAYGMR010000035.1:18225-20114 GCA_964350725.1 uncultured Ardenticatenaceae bacterium
CTGAACGGCCGCGCATTAACAACAACGCAACGATCGTGGCCACATAGGGCAACAGTTGGAATAGTTGATAGGGTACAGCCAGGTCGGGCACAGCCTGCAAGCGCAGTTGCAATGCAAAAAACAAGCCGAACAACAACGATGCCCAAAAAGCACCTTTGGGCGACCAACGCCCAAAGACCACCACAGCCAACGCGATAAAACCGCGTCCAGTCGTAATACCTTCCACAAATTGATTGGTATGGGCGATGGTCAGGAATGCGCCAGCAACGGCCGTTAACGTCGTCCCAATAATTACCCCCAAATAACGGATTTGCGGCACACGAATCCCAACCGTATCAGAAGCCTTGGGATGTTCACCCACCGATCGAATCGAAAGACCAAAAGCTGTTTTATACAACACAAACGATGCCACCGGCACCAAAATCAACGTGCCGTATACCATCAAATTTTGTTTAAACAAAATTTCACCCACAATCGGCAGTTCACTCAAAAACGGAATATTTAACACCGGCACCGTGCGCACAGCATTTTGTGTACCCACGAACAAAGTGCGAAAAAGAAAACCCGTCAACCCTAAACCCAACAAATTAAATGCTACACCAACAATGATTTGATTCGCCTTAACCGTGACAGTGAACAAAGAAAATATCAAACCCAACACAATGCCGACAATAACCGTCAAGCCCAAACCAAACAACAAACTATCTGTAAACAAAACCCCCGCAAAACCCGTAAAGGCACCAAAAAGCATAATCCCTTCGAGACCAATATTCAAAACACCAGCCCGTTCCGTAAACACTTCACCCACTGAAGCATAAATGAGCGGTGTTGCCATACGCCACGTAGCCGCCAGAATACTTGGAATAATTGCAATCCAGGTCAATGATTCCATTTCAAATACTCCTGCCCTGTTTCGCCCATTTCATCTGGTACACGCCAAATGTAACCACCGACAAAATGACCAGACCTTGAATTGCAAACGCCATCACTGAGGGGATTTTGGCGCTGATTTGCATCACTTCGGAGCCAGAGCGTAATGCACCAAATAAAAGGCCAGAGAAGATCACGCCTATAGGATTATTATTTGCCAGCAGCGCCACAGCAATACCCGTAAAGCCATAACCGGGTGAAATTTGCTGGTACAGCCGGAATGTCAACCCAGCCACCTGCACAGCCCCTGCCAAACCGGCCGTGCCGCCGCTAATCGCCATCACCAACATAATATTGCGATTCACATCAATACCGGCATACCGGGCCGCCTCGGGATTATGACCAACAGCGCGAATAGCGTATCCAGTGCTGGTTCTAAACAGTAAAATGTACACTAGGATGGCAACAGCGATTGCCAGCAGGAAACCGATGTGCAAACGCGTCGGCGGCAAAAAACGAAAAAGCCGCGCCGCTTCTGATACCTGCGCCGATTGCGGGAATTTGCCCGCCTCTTCAATCATGGGGCCCGTAACAAGATAACCGGTCATGATAATGGCGATGTAGTTCAACATGATCGTGGTCACAATTTCGCTAGCACCAAAACGCACTTTAAAATAGCCGGCTAACATACCCCACAACGCACCGCCGAGAAAACCCATCAATAAAAGCAGCGGCACAAGCAGGATTGTCGGCAAGTCGCCAAAGTAAATACCGACCACAGCGGAAAGCACAGCACCAGCATAAAACTGCCCTTCTGCGCCAATATTCCAAATATTGCTGCGAAAGGCAACGGCTAAACCAACACCGATCAAAATGAGGGGGGTAGCTTGCAATAATACTTCAGAAATGACCCGTAAATCGCCAAACGAGCCTTCTATCAAGGTCGCGAAGGCATCCATCGGGTCAAATCCAGCCAATAATAAAATAATGCCACTGACTAAAAACGCGGTCAAAATAGC
>CAYGMR010000035.1:20124-20369 GCA_964350725.1 uncultured Ardenticatenaceae bacterium
TGCCTCGAAATTTGCTTTGACGCGGAGGTGATGGGATGTCAGATAAGTCAGAATCACTCATAGTTTTCCGCAACAGTCTTCCTGGAAGCTTACTTTTAGAAGTTCAACTTCTCAGAGAAGTTGAACTTCTTGGGTAAACACGTTTTAGGTGATTACCTGTAGCTTCCAGAAAGATATAAATCTATCTGGTAACTATACAGCCTCTCACTATCCGGCTCGGTCAGGAGACACGGCCGGAGCACCTG
>CAYGMR010000036.1:0-11080 GCA_964350725.1 uncultured Ardenticatenaceae bacterium
GGCTGAAAACCAGCAATCGACAACAAACGCAGTTCATAAAACCGCGCCACCAACAGCACATCCACATCTGTCGTCAAGCGTTCGAGCGTATTGACCAACAGATCATACAGTTGAATGTTTTTATCTTCCTCAACCGTGAAACGATCCAACAATTCAACAGCATAAGAAGCATAGGTGGCCTTCACCAAATCTGCACGCAGCGCAGCATAACCATCTATCATCTCCGCCTGAGTGAGAATATTGAGGTCACGACCACGTGCGAAAAAGCATTTGCTGCGCATAAACAGCTCCACATGGCCGGTTTTACGACTTTGCGGCTTGCGCGCCCCTTTAGCAATCGCTTGGATTTTGCCAAAATCGTGTGCAAAAAGTGTGAGCAGCCGATCAGCTTCACCAAAGTCGCTGCGTCGTAAGATGATAGCTTCACTGCGGAATGTGCGTTCACGGGTCATGCTTTAATTGTATCACAAAGCACGGTCAGCATTCTTTGTGATACAATCGGCTCATGTCAGCCAAACGTTACCCTATCCCTGCTGGGGAAACACGCACCGAGATTCGGGTCTCGAATTCACGCTTTATTGCCACGGCCGTTCCTGCATTCAGCGTGCCTGAGGCCAAAGCGTTTATCGCGCGTATCAAACAAGAATTCAGTGATGCCAGCCACAATGTACCGGCATTTGTGGTGGGGTATGGAACGGCCGTAACGGCCCATTGCAACGATGATGGCGAACCATCTGGCACGGCGGGTCGTCCGATGCTGGCCGTGTTACAAGGCAGTGGTTTAGGTGATATTGCTGTCGTGGTTACACGCTATTTTGGGGGCACGAAACTAGGGACTGGCGGTTTGGTGCGTGCATATGGAGATGCAGTCAAAGCGGTTCTCGACATTTTGCCGCGTGCCGAAAAGGTGCCGACGCATACGGTTATGCTTGCATTACCTTACAATTTTTTTGAGCGTGTCAAATTGCTGGTGGAGGAATGGAACGGCCGTATTCTCGATGAAGAATTCGCTGCCGACATCACCATCACAGCCCAATTCACCACCGAAAAATTCCCCGGCTTCCAAGGCGCCCTGCGCGAACACTCCCACGGCACCCTCGAAGCTGAAATCATCGAAACCAATAACGACACGATTATGCCGCTAGGGACATTTGCGGCCTGACAAAAAGCATTCAGCCTGGTTGTCAGGTCAAAACGCAAGCCTATAAAAAAACGCTGATGGAAAAATCCCACCAGCGTTTCTTTTAATCCGGGTCAAAATACAACGACAAATAAATTAGCCATCACCTAAAATGCGACCCAAGGCATCTAACAACAGCACAACATTTTCGCGGCGGCTGTTAAAACCCATCAAACCAACGCGCCAAATCTGACCTGCCAATTGACCAAAGCCACCCGCCACCTCAATGTTATATTCATTCAACAAACGGCCAGCAACAGCCTTGGCATCGACACCATCCGGCACGCGCACAGTCGTCAAGCTGGGCAAACGCAAATCATAAGGCGCATGGCATTCCAGACCCAAGTCAGCCAGACCATCCCAGAAAAAGTCAGCCATTGCGCGATGGCGTGCCCACCGTTCTTGCAAACCTTCCTCAGCAACCAAACGCAAACCTTCACGGATCGCATAATTCATATTAATGGGCGCTGTGTGATGGTATGAGCGGCTTGTACCATCCCAATATTTCGCCAGCAAACTCATATCCAAATACCAACTACGTACCGGTGTTTTGCGCGCATCCATCTTGGCACGCGCACGCGGGCCAAACGTCAACGGCCCTAATCCTGGCGGGCAGCTCAAACCCTTTTGCGAGCAGCTATAGGCGGCATCAATGTGCCATTCATCTATGAAAAGCGGCACGGTGCCCAGGCTGGTCACTGTGTCAGCCAACAGCAAACAATCATATTCACGGCAAATTTGGCCAATCTCTTGCAATGGCTGCATCACACCAGTAGATGTTTCTGCATGCACAAGCGCGACCAAGGCGGGGCTGTGGGTTTCAATGGCACTGAGAATTTCAGCAGGATCAAAGGCCTCGCCCCACGGTTTTTCGATCACGCGCACATCAGCACCATAACGTCGTGCCATCTCGACCAAGCGTTCGCCAAAATAACCAATCACGCCAACCAAAACCACGTCACCCGGTTCAACTAAATTAGCAATAGCAGCTTCCATCGCCGCACTGCCTGTGCCACTAATGGGCAGAGTGAATTGATTATCGGTTTGCCACGCATAACGCAGCAGTTCCTGGACCTCATTCATCACCTGAATAAAAGTCGGGTCTAAATGTCCAACCTGACGCATGCTGATGGCTTGCAACACGCGCGGGTGGGCGTTTGATGGGCCAGGGCCTAATAAAATGCGCGGTGGCATATCAAGCTGCGCATAGTTCACACGATGCGCTTCATTAATAGCAAAACTTTCTGAAATCATCTCTTCTCCTATTTCTAATGTAGGGCGATTTTGTAAATCGCCTTCCGATTTGCAAAATCAGGATACAGTATTTGTTAACCTACATTGGGATAATACCGTATTTATGCGGGGTTTTACAAACATGCTCTTTGTTTGCCAGGACTTTTCAATAGTCAGGCTTTTAACCACGATTTCCAGGCGTGCCTAGCGAGCCGTATCAGCGCGCAAAATGATCTCGTATCTCGTGGTTACAAGGTGTATTGTTTGCAGTGCAAAATACAGGATTTAGAGAGTTTTGGGCCCAGTCATTTTGCCCTGTGGCATACACTTTTAGAGGAATTGTCCTGATGTGAGAAATATGGCGATTAAAAAGAGGAGGATGAGAAAGGCAAAAAGGGCAAATAACCATACGGACAACATTGGTTTGACATCAAGTTGACCTTGTAACTGTTCCCATTCATGTTGGCGTGAATTGACATGTAATCTAAATGGAATTGTTTGGCGACGGCCGATAAACGGCCGTTTCCGGGGTTCAACAAAAAAATCAACGACACCCTTCTGACCCGGTACCACAACCAACTGTTTGGTCGGCGCATCAAAACGAAGTGTGCTTTGCGGCGCACTAGCCGCTACGGTAATGTCTGTGGCCACAGACCCTTTATTCAAGAGCAATACACGGCAAACCCCCTTGTTTCTAATGTGCCGAGGACGCAAATCAGCCACAATTTGTTCTGCCGGGGGCGGCGGCGCGGGTCGCTCATTGACAATTGGCATCAATACGGGAGCCACTGACTCTGGTGGTAACGGGGCTGATTGCACTTTGCGAACGGCCGTTTCCAATTGCAGTGTAAACGTTCCGATTTGTAAAATGTCACCACTATGCCACATATGCGTTTCGCCAGGAACCAACTTATTGCCAGCAAGCAATGTGCCATTTGTACTGCCCACATCTTCAACCCACCAGGCACCATTTGCACGCTCCAAACGGGCATGCTGGCGCGACACTTTGCCGCCACGCAACGCAATATCGTTCTGATCACTGCGCCCAATGATAAATTCACGTTTATAGAGGCTGTAAAGTTCCGTAGACCCATCTTCTCGTCTCACTAACAAACGATCACGACCGCGCACCTGCGTTTCACCGTCTATATCATCCTCTTCCAAGACGACCACATCTGCGTCCGCTTCTGCCTCAATTATTTCGGGCAACACCATCACCATGCTCACTACTTCACTGTGACTTTCGTCGCTTATCACAGCGACATCTTGATCAGAAAGCGTTTTGGCAGCCTCCCGCAATGCGCGTGCCAATTCCTCGCCAGTTTGATAGCGTTCTACAGGTCGTTTGGCCAACGCCTTGAGAATCACAGCCTCGACAGCGGGCGGCAGCCCAGGTTGGATGCCACGCGGAGAGGGTGGTGCCTGGTTGATATGTTTTAAGACGGCATCTGAGGGGGTTTTAACTTCAAATGGGAGTTGGCCAGTGGCCAGTTGGTAAAGCACAATCCCTAATGAGTAGATATCGGAACGGCCGTCGAGCGGCAAATCCATCACCTGTTCAGGAGAAACATAAGCCAATGTGCCCATAAACTCGCCCGATTGGGTTTGGATACCCCCTTCTAATAATTTTGCCAGACCAAAGTCAGTCATCACAGCGCGTAACGGGGGTTCATCGGGGCGTTCATCTTGCGCCTTGATGATAATATTATCCGGCTTCACATCACGATGAATGACTCCTTTGCGATGGGCATACCCCAAAGCTTCAGCGACCTGGGCCATCAACAGCACCGTTTCATCCAAACGTACAATTTGGTTGCGCTGTGCCAATTGTTTGATATAAGCACCCAAACTCAAGCCTGGTACCATCTCCATGACGATGTACAATAAGCCTTGCTCGCGGCCAAAATGATATACCTTCACAATAGAAGGATGATCCAGACGCGCTGCCGCTTGCGCCTCTTGCTGGAAACGCTGCTGAAATTGTGTCTGCGCAGCAAAATGCGAATGCATCACTTTCATGGCTACCGGACGCGCCAGATTGACATCGTTGGCCCGATACACAGTGCCCATGCCACCTTCGCCAATTATTTCTTCAATACGATAATGTTCGACCAATTGGCCTATTAAGTTTGTTACCATAGCTTTTGTATTTTTTCGTAACTACTCAGGCTTCTTCGCTCGTGGCCGTGTCTGAGTAGTTACATTTTTTCCAACAACGCCTGAGCTTGTCGAAGGTTGTAGTTTAAGAAAATAGTCGGGTAACCAATGTAGGACGATTTTACACATCGTCTGAGTGATTTTTCAAATCGCTCTACAAAGTTGATGGCCCCTTTTATTTTTTAAAGAGTAAGCTTCGATAAACTCAACCTTCGTTCTGCAAAATGCAAATCATTTATTGCATAACATACTACATCATCTTGACTATTATAGCGTAGAATTGGTTCCATAATTAAACGCCTAAGATACGGGCGTTGGGAAAACGTGGTGAAAGCGTTATACAAGTATTGTAAACAGCTTATAGTTGTTTAAACCCATTTGCCCATAACGCAGTGCGGCATTATAATTCTGGCGCAAATTTTAAATTGTTTACTAAAGTTTCAAACACAATGTCACCTGTGTCAATACATGTCAAGTGTCATGCAAAAGGACGACACATGACACATGACACCATTTGTTTATCGCCGTATGATTAATCACACAGTAAAAATAAAGGTACAACCCGACGAAATAGTGCGCTTTCCTGGCGAATGTGCTCATTGTTTGCAGCCAGCAGTTAGTAGTATGGTTGTGAGCAAAAGAAACGGCCGTCAACTGCGTGAAGTTGATGTGCCTTTATGTGCGGCTTGTCTACAGCGTTTACAAAAGCAATCTGGTGAGGAAGAACGCCTGATTAAAATTAGTCGACTGGCAACGGCCGTTACATTTTTAGCAGTCATGATTCTGGTGTTGTTGGCAACGGCCGTTGGCATGGGTTTGTGGTTACGCCTGTTACTCGCCCTACCCATCGCCGCAGGTGCGGCCTATCTAGTGTTCCGAGCTTTCCAATCCACTATTCGCAACGCCGCTTTAGACGGCACAAAAGCCGTGCGTGATGCCGCTCAAATCAAGGCATTTTCTTGGCGTGCGACCACATTCACATTTACCAATAAGATGTTCGCAGAACATTTTACGGAACTCAATCATGAATTATTGATGGAGATTTATAATTTTAGTGCGTATGGCGTAGTGCATAGAGCGAGGCACTACGCCATACGCACTACGTAATTTTGGAGGTTATTTTAATGAAAGTTGTTGTTTGTATTAAACAAACACCCAGTACGACCGCCGACTTTTCTGTCGCTGGCGGTAAAGTAAGCTGGGACGATCCCGGTGGCAAGCCCAACGTGCTCAACCCGTGGGACGAATATGCTGTAGAAGAAGGCATCCGTTTCAAGGAAAACCATGGTGCATCCGACACCATCGCCATTTCTATGGGTGATGAATCCAGTCAAGATGCGCTCAAAACCTGTTTAGCCATGGGCTGCACAGAAGCCATCCTCATCTCTGATCCAGCATTTGCCGGTTCGGACACACTCGGCACAGCCCGTATTTTAGCGGCAGCTATCAAGAAAACCGACGCACAAGTCGCGTTATTCGGTAAATCCGCCATCGACGGTGACACAGGCCAAACAGTTGTGCAAACCGCACGCAAATTGGGCTGGACACCATTGACCTATGTGTCTGAGATTAAAGAAGTCAGTGAAGCTTCAATCACAGTCGAACGCTTGAGTGATGAAGGCAAAGAAACTGTGACTGCACCCTTACCGGTGGTTATCGGCACAGTCAAGGAACTCAACGAGCCGCGTTATCCTTCCTTCATGGGCATTCGTAAAGCCAATCGCGCCCAAATCCCAGCCTGGAGTGCTGCCGATTTGGACATCGAAGGTGCTTACGGTGCAGCTGCCAGCAAAGTAGATTGGTCACATGTATATGCCATCCCCGCACGCGAAGGCACAGTTGAAATGATCGAGGGTGATGACGTCGCAGAAATGGCTGAAGAGCTTGTCGATAAACTATTCGAGGAGAAGGTGATATGAGCAACATTTGGGTTTATATCGAAAATCGTGATGGCAAAATCAGCACCATCAGCAAAGAAGTTTTGGGCGCAGCCCGGGTTGTCGCCGATGAGTTAGGTGAAGATGTTGTCGGGCTTGTCTTTGGAGAGGATGTCGACGCCGTCGCTGATGCTGCTTTTGACTTGGGGTGTGACGAGGTTTTGGGTGCAGATGATGCAACTTTGGCAAACGGCCGTATCGAAGCCATTGGTCCCGTCGCCGTCGCCCTTGCCCAAGAACATGAACCATCTGTGATCCTCGCAGGCGCATCCATCCGTGGCAGCGAATTTGCCGCCTGGGTCGCCGCCGACTTGGATGCCGGTTTGGTATCCGATTGTATCGCCATCGAAGTTGATGGTGAAACCATCAAAGCAACCCGCCCCGTCTATGCCAGCAAACTGCTAGCAACTGTCTTTGTAACCGAAGGCACACAAGTTCTCACACTGCGCAGCCGTGCCTTTGCACAAGCTGAATCCACTGGCAACAGCGGCTCTGCCGATTGGGCTGATGTGGACGCAGATGAAGACGACATCCCCACCAAAGTCATCTCATTCGCAGAAAAAGCGGGTGGCGTTAGCCTGACCGATGCCAATATCATCGTCAGTGGTGGTCGTGGTGTGGGTGGCCCTGATGGCTATGCACCTTTGCAAGCATTATGTGACACATTGGGTGCAGCTTTGGGTGCTTCACGTGCGGCCGTTGATGCCGGTTGGATCCCCTACGAACACCAGGTTGGCCAAACGGGCAAAACCGTCAGTCCCGACCTGTACATCGCCTGTGGCATCAGCGGCGCCATCCAGCACCAGGCTGGTATGCGCACCTCCAAGGTGATCGTAGCCATCAACAAAGATGCCGACGCGCCCATTTTCAAACTGGCGCAATATGGTATTGTTGGCGACCTGTTTGAGGTTGTGCCCGCACTGACCGAAGCGTTCAACGAGCGCATGTAAACAATTATATTGACATTCGTATAATGCCTTGAAGTAGGGGTCAGGCAATCGGAAAAAACGTTAGCCGATAACAAAGCGCCTCGTCTACCGATTGCCTGACCCGTGAGCTAACCAACACATTTGTCTGTCCAGCTCAGGAGCGAGGCGATTGTTTGGCAATTGCCTGGTGAAGTCCAAACATCATTCACAATCGCCTCACCCCTACACAAGCTCCGTTTGTTTTTACAAAAATAAAAGCCCATCAGAATTCGTTTCTGGTGGGTTTTTTGTTTACTGTTTTTTCCATAAAAGTCCTAAAAATGTTGTAATTAGGGTTGTTGGAACAAACTGGAACAAAGTTAGGTATTTAAAAATGGGTATTGAAAAGACTTTTGTAAAACTAAAACTCGGAGAACAGCCCACTGATTTCGCATATTGGCAAACACAATCGTATCAGGCTCGTTTGGATGCATTAGAATCGATTCGACAGGGATATCATGCGTGGAAATATGATAATGTTGCAATTTAGTCGGTACGGAGTTAAAGTGTTATTATTCTGTGATAGGATTTAGCTCTATGTTCATTTTTGCAGAGTGGCATCAACAATCAAAGTGCCTGATTTTCAAACTGCAAACAGTTCAGCTTATTCATCAGTAACCTACATATGAGAATACAACTTTCTTACACACTTTTGGTACTACATTCCTCCTTCCATTTGCATTACACTATTAGTTGGGAAAATCCTGTTTTCCTGCTTTAGAAAGATGGCTAATGACATCTAAAGGAACTAGGGTTGACGATTAAATAAAATACGGAAGTGTACCCTCAGCTTTGAGGAACGGGAAAGAAACAACTCTGTGAATATTAAACATAACGGGAGAAATAATCAATGATAAAACATGGGCCAGTAGATGTCATTGCTCTGGCAATTGGAGAACCGCATTTCGACGGCCGTATTCTAGCAGAGCTTGAAAAGCAAGCGGCAACCGGGACAATCCGGGTGTTGGATGCGATGCTTCTGTTTAAAGATGAAGATGGAAAAAGTTGGCAACTTGATTTAGAGGATTTGCCAGCGGAACACAGACAAGCTGTCGGCTTTATTGAAACAGAAACACGCGGCCTTTTCGATTCCGATGATGCCGCTGCATTATGGGAAGGGATGGTTCCTGGTTCGGCAATTGTGGCTTTAGCCATCGAGCACAGTTGGGCCGTTGCCCTTGTGAATGCTATTGATGCCCAAGGGGTAGAAGTAGCTCTAAACTTCCGTGTACCAGCTGCCGTTGTAGATGAGGCCTACGTCTCGCTTACAACAAAAGATTAAGGAGATAACTATGCCAGGATTATTACGAGGTTTGGCAACAGTAGCAGTCGTTTCCGGTACAGCCACGGCTACCCGCAACGCTGTCAACCGCCGTCAGGCGGACAAAAACGCGAAGGCATATTCACATGCCATGAATGAGGCCGCTGCACAGGAAGCCCCACCGCCACAGCAGTATGTAGCGCCGCCGCCACAACAGTACGCACCGCCACCGCCACCGCCACCGCCGCAGGAGGATATGATCACACAACTTGAGCGCCTAGCCGATTTAAGAGATCAGGGAATTCTTACAGAAGAAGAATTCGCGGCACAAAAAGCGAAAGTACTCGGTATATAGGTTGATTACTGGGTTAGCCTCCAGACTATTAGAAGTTCAATCTTTATCAAGTGAAGACAGGCTAATGTCTTCACACAGTAATTAATACAAGGAGAATTATTCATGTGTTGTGCATTTTTAGCCCTCGTTTTATTAGGCCCGCGTATTTTCGGCGCGATTTGGTGGATTTTTGCGCAAGTGCGCTGGCAAGTTGCATTCAATAACTGGCCCGGTGCCTATTGGATTTGGCCAGTCTTAGGCATTATCTTCCTCCCCTGGACGACAATTATGTACGTAATTGTCTCGCCTGGCGGCGTGACCGGCTGGGATTGGTTGTGGATAGGTATTATGTTATTCGCAGATATTGCTTCTTACGGTGGTGGTGCTGGCCGTAAACGCATTCCTAACTACGAAGGGTATTAGTTAAAACTTTGTTCTCTAATTCGAAGAGAATCTCATACTATTGAGAATCACTTCGAATTAGAGAACACCTCTATTTAAAAACCGCAATGCTAGTTACTGTTCGCAAATAAATTTGCGATACATTTGATAAACGAAGAGATCTGAAAAATCAGTTTTCTATCATCTGTCTCATCAGAGTGCCAAGCAAATGACGAACAATAACTAGAATCAGAATTTTAAGCCAAAAACAACCTCTTGGCTTATTGGGAGACAAATCATGAGACGTAGACAAGAAAGACGTGAAGAAAGACATGACGACCGTGGTGTAGGTCGTGGGGATAGCGATAAAAACAGGTATCAAATGCGCGAAAAGATGGTTTCCTTTGGAGACGATTTTTGGATCGAAAATGCACAGGGTCAGAAAGTATTCAAAGTAGATGGCAAAGCGTTGCGCGTGCGTAGTACGCTGAATTTTGAAGATGCCCATGGTCAAGTACTCTATAAGATTCAAGAGCGGAAGGCGCGCGTTAAAGATAGTATGGAAGTAGAAGATGCACACGGCAAACGCGTAGCTATGGTGAAAAAGGATCTCATTACACCTGTGCGCGACAAATTCACAGTTAATATTAAAGATGGTCGCGATCTGGATGTAAAAGGAAATATCGTTGATCATCAATACACCATTGGCGAAGGGCGTGACAAAGTCGCTGAAGTATCCAAAAAATGGTTCCGTGTGCGTGATAGTTATGGCGTTGAAGTAGATCCCGGACAGGACGATCTGCTCATTTTAGCGGTCACAGTATGCATTGACCAAATGTCACACGACTAAAAAATGCATTTTGTAATCACAAGCCGAACAGGTTCTTGTGATTATCTTATACATACTTCGCCCGAAAGCTTGCCCACACTTATTCGTTTACGCCAGGTTAGCCTTCGGGTGTTTTAATATTTCAATAATGGCGGTAACTACTTAGGCTCAAGGTCGATCTCACTTCGGCACACTCAGTGCAGGCTCTGGCCGCACCGGTTGCAACACGATCAGGAGAGCGACCACGAGTAGGAAAGCCTGAGTAGTTACCCATAATGGAGAATATAAAATGGATCAAAAACATAAAGATGTAACCGCACTTGTCAAAGCCGACGAGATCGAAGCCTTATTTGTGCAGACAGCGCACGGCATGAGTTTTGATAACGGCAAACTCACTTTGCACACGCTGGCCCCTACCACCCTGTTCTTTTCTGATCGTCCCGATCGGGTTACAGGTCATATCACATCACAAGAATTTGTCGATTCATGGGACAAAGGCGACGATAGTTTCGCCTCCAATCCCCCCAATGCCGTACTGTCCGTGTTTCATCCCGACAGTGTTAGCGATATTGTTGTAGAATTAATGGATCCTACTCTCGAAGGTGATCAGATTGCCTATAATGTCGAGATTCTTGATGGTGAAATACCAGCTAGTGGTGGCCCTGTCTCCCTCTTCATCGACACAATTGGCCGCCCGCTCTCTCCTGTTTCAGTAGCAGGCATGCACCGCCGTGATCGTCGCCGCGATAGAAGATAAGAAGTATAACTATGAGTAATCAACCAGATAAGCATTCACGGGC
>CAYGMR010000036.1:11090-12217 GCA_964350725.1 uncultured Ardenticatenaceae bacterium
TGTGTTGCCCATTCCTGATATAGTCAAACCAGGCTTAACTACCTATGACGCCAAAGACCCAGATACCAAATTTCCGCCTATCGAACCGTTGCGGCCGCCACAGGGCGCGCCCAATGTCCTCATCGTCCTGCTCGACGATGTTGGTTTTGGCGCTTCCACCGCTTTCGGTGGCCCCTGCCATACGCCCACATTCGAGAAGCTGGCAGCCGGTGGATTAAAATATAATCGTTTTCACACCACCGCTTTGTGCGCTCCTACGCGCCAAGCATTGATGACTGGTCGTAACCATCATTCCGTAGGCATGGGCAACATCACCGAAACCGCCACGGCCGCTCCTGGACAAAGCTCCTTGCGTCCCAACACCAAAGCCCCTGTGGCACAAACGTTGAAACTAAACGGTTATTCCACTGCCATGTTTGGCAAGTGCCATGAAGTGCCCGTGTGGGAAGCCAGCCCGATGGGGCCATTTGAGCATTGGCCTGCCGGTGGTGGCGGCTTCGAATATTTTTACGGCTTCATTGGCGGCGAAAACAATCAGTGGGATCCAGCCTTGTATGAAGGTCTGACCCCCGTTGAGCCGCCTGCCACGCCAGAAGAAGGGTATCACCTGACCGAAGACCTGGCAGACCACGCTGTTAATTGGATTCGCCAGCAAAAAGCACTCATGCCGGACAAGCCATTCTTCGCCTACTTCTCCCCTGGCGCCACCCATGCGCCCCATCATGTGCCCAAGGAGTGGGCCGACAGATACAAAGGCAAATTTGCCCACGGTTGGGATAAACAGCGTGAACTCACCTTTGCCCAACAAAAAGAGTTGGGTGTCATCTCACAGGATTGTGAATTAACGCCACGTCATGCCGAGATTCCTGCTTGGGACGATATGCCCGCCGAACTTAAGCCCGTTCTCGAACGTGAAATGGAAGTGTATGCTGGTTTTCTGGAACATACTGACTACCATGTTGGCCGCGTCATCGACGCGATTGAAGAGCTAGGCATCATGGACGATACGCTCATTTTCTGCATCATTGGCGACAACGGTGCCAGCGCGGAAGGCACATTAAATGGCGCCTTCAACGAGATGGCGAATTTCAATGGCATGGCTGCTTTAGAAACGCCAGAGTTTATGC
>CAYGMR010000036.1:12227-16517 GCA_964350725.1 uncultured Ardenticatenaceae bacterium
TCTCCAAAATGGATGAGTTTGGCTCACCCGAATCCTACAATCATTATGCCGTAGGCTGGGCTTGGGCCATGGACACTCCGTATAAATGGACGAAACAAATTGCGTCACATTGGGGTGGCACCCGCAATGGCACGATTGTCCATTGGCCGAAAGGCATCCAGGAAAAAGGGGGCAGACGCAACCAGTTTAGCCATGTCATTGATGTGGCGCCGACGATCCTGGAAGCGGCTGGTTTGCCTGAACCCACCTTCGTCAACGGCGTACAGCAGTCGCCGATGGAAGGCACAAGTATGCTGTACAGCTTTAACGAAGAGGCGGCACCGGAACAGCACGACATCCAGTATTTCGAGATGTTTGGCAATCGGGGCATCTACTACAAAGGATGGAGCGCGGTTACCAAGCACCGCACCCCGTGGGTAATGGTTGGGCAGCAAATGCCAGCTTTTGATGATGATATTTGGGAACTGTATGATGGCAGCAAGGATTGGTCGCAGGCGAATGACCTGTCAAAAGAAATGCCCGACATGCTGCATAAACTGCAACGCTTGTTCCTGATCGAAGCTGTCAAATACAATGTCTTGCCGTTGGATGATCGGCAAGCAGAACGGCTTGTACCGGAAATAGCGGGACGGCCGACGCTGATTCAAGGCAATTCGCAGATGTTCTTCCCTGGTATGGGGCGTTTGTCCGAAAACAGTGTGGTCAGTATGAAGAACAAGTCCTTCTCTATCACGGCCGAAATAGAAATGGGCAGCAAACCAGCTCAGGGCGTGATTATTGCACAAGGCGGCAAGTTTGGTGGCTGGAGTGTCTATGCTATAGACGGCAAACTGAAGTTTGCCTACAACGTATTGGGCATTCATGAATTCTACGCTGAGGCGACAGAATCTATTCCAGAAGGCAAACATCAGGTACGTATGGAGTTTGCTTATGATGGCGGCGGTCTGGCTAAAGGTGGTGATGTCACACTGTACTATGATGGCAAGGAAGTGGGGAAGGGGCGCGTTGGCGCGACACAACCGATGGTATTCTCAGCTGATGAGACAACAGATATTGGATACGAGTCCGGCACGGCCGTTACCCCTGACTATTCTACGAAAGGCAGCAAGTTCACGGGCAAGATTCATTGGGTGCAGATGGATGTAGGCACAGATGATCACGACCACTTCATCGATCCTGATGAACGTCTGCGGGTAGCGATGGCGCGTCAATAATTCATTAGCGTCTGAGCTTGTCGAAGGCTGTTGATTTCGACAAGCTCAGGTTGCACCGCGGTAATTACAGCAAAAAATAGGGTCTTCAGGATTCATTAGGGTTCGTGTCATGCTGAGTGACACGAGTAAAACCCCATGAGTTCCCAAAGAGCCTAAAAAAATTATTGTGGCGAAAAATATTGTTCAACAACCAAACATTCGTTTCATCCCTAATTTGCGTGATTTGGGTGGACATGTGGCACAAGATGGCAAGCGTGTACGCAGCGGCCTTCTTTACCGTTCAGAACAACTCGGCCGTATCACCGACGCCGAAATGCCTGCTTTTGCCAGGCTGGGCTTAAAGAAAATATACGATCTACGCACAGCCGATGAACGGGCAGAACTAGCGGATCGGGTTCCTGATGGCGTTGTCGATGTTGTCGTTGATGTGCTGGCAGATCAGGCAGGCGCTGGCCCGGCGCAGCTGCTGCATCTGTTGGATAACCCACAGCAGGCCAACGCCCAATTGGGTGGCGGTAAAATTGCGCAGCAGTTTACGGACAGTTATCGCCAGCTTATTACCTTGCCCAGTGCGCGCGCCGGTTTTTCACGCATGTTCACAGAAATGACAGATGCTGACAACTTGCCCGCTTTATTTCACTGCACCACCGGCAAAGATCGCACCGGTTGGACAGCAGCCGTGCTGTTAACCTTGTGTGGCGTGTCTCATGGAGATGTCATGCAAGAGTATCTGCTTAGTAACGACTTCATTTTGCCAGAATACCAACCGTTAATTGATAAGTACATCGCACTTGGCATGGAAAAAGAGATACTGCTTTCCATTTTGGGCGTGCGTCAGGAATATTTGGAGGCGGCCTTCCAGGAAATGCGTGATCAGTTTGGTGACATTGAGACGTATTTTAGTGCGGGATTGGGTATCGATTCTGTCGGACAACAATTGCTAAGGAGCCACCTTTTAGAACAGCCGTCAGGTTCAAAAAGATGAACAGGCCAACTCGTCCCGTGAGCAAGTAGGTCAGGGTCGTGTTGAGGCCACCCTCTTTTTGGCAGATGAACATTAGCCGAGCAGCATACTAAGAAAGTATTCAAAGGTAAGATCGAACTCGACATCCGTGATTCGGTTGAAGATTGGGGGCCGTACAGCCCCCCAGTAGCGCCTAAAGATGCACCGAACGTCCTCTTCGTCCTCTATGATGATACCGGACTGGCAACATGGTCACCGTTTGGGGGACGAGTCAACATGCCCACGGCACAGAAACTTGCCGACCGTGGCCTGACTTACTCCCAATGGCATACCACCGCCATTTGTTCACCCACCCGCTCCACCTGCCTGACAGGCCGCAACCACCACCTCAATGGCTTCTCCTGTATCACGGAAGCCACCGCTGGTTTTCCCGGCCATCACGGCCGTATTCCCGAACAGTGCGCCACAGTTTCCCACATCCTCCAGGATGCGGGCTGGAGTACGTACTGGATTGGCAAAAACCACAACGTGCCCGAGCAAGACCTCGGCCCCGGTGGCTACAAAGGCACCTGGCCTTTGCAGCAGGGGTTTGACCGCTTCTACGGTTTCCTGGGCGGCGAGACCAACCAATGGTATCCAGATCTGGTCGAAGACAATCACTACATCGACCAGCCTTACCTACCCGAGGAAGGTTACCATCTGTCCAAAGATTTGGCCGATCAAGCCATCCGCATGCTCCGCGACCAGAAGGCCAGCAATCCTTCCAAACCATGGTATATGTGGTTCTGCCCCGGCGCCAACCATGCGCCCCACCATGCCCCTCAGGAATATATCGACAAATATAAAGGCAAATTTGATGACGGCTATGAGGCGTACCGCGAGTGGGCGCTGCCCCGTATGATCGAGAAGGGCATTCTGCCCGCAGGCACGAAACTGACCGACATCAACCCAATGCCGGAGGAGGTGGCCAACCCGGCAGATGCTGTCAACCCGTGGGATACCCTGAGCGACGATGAGAAGAAACTCTTCTCACGCATGGCCGAAGTGTTCGCAGGCTTCTCCGAGTACACCGATGCCCAGATCGGACGCCTCATCGACTATTTAGAGGAATCGGGCCAGCTCGACAACACGCTGGTGCTTTACGCTGCCGACAACGGCGCGTCTGGCGAAGGGTCGCCAGACGGCTCGGTCAACGAAAACAAGTTCTTCAACGGCTTCCCGGATGATCTCGAAGAAAACATGAAAATGATCGACAAGCTGGGTGGGCCGGATGCGTACAACCATCATCCAACCGGTTGGGCGGTTGCCTTTTCCACGCCGTTCAAAATGTTCAAGCGCTACTCAGAATACTCTGGCGGCACCTGTGATCCGTTGATTATCTCGTGGCCACAGGGTATCAAGGCGCAGGGTGAAGTGCGGCACCAATACCACCACTCCACCGATATTGTGCCGACTATCCTTGATATTTGCGGGTTAGAAATGCCCGATACTTATCGTGGTGTGGAACAGTACCCGCTGTCTGGCGTTTCTATGCGCTACAGTTTTGATGCGGCTACCGATGGGCCAACTGCGAAAAAGCATCAATATTACGAGATGCTGGGTACGCGTGGCATTTGGGAGGATGGCTGGCGCGCATCCACCGTTCATGCACCGCTGACTGGCCGTGGGCGCTTTGCTGAGGATGAATGGGAGTTGTACCACGTGGACGCGGATCGTTCTGAATCCACGAACCTGGCTGACAAATATCCGGAAAAGCTGGAACATCTCAAACAGTTGTGGTTCGACGAGGCGCGTAAGAATCTGGTGCTGCCGCTTGATGATCGTGCGGCTGTAGAAGTTTTGGCGGTTGAACGGCCGTCTACCGAGCCACCGCGTGAACGATACATTTATTACCCAGACACAACGGCCGTTCCTGAAGGCGTAGCCGCGAATGTGCGTGGGCGTTCATATAAAATCCTGAGCAATGTCGAGGTTGGCGAGGATTGTTCCGGCGTCATCTTTGCACATGGGTCACGCTTTGGCGGTCACTCGTTGTTCATCCATAACAAGAAGCTGAACTACGTCTATAACTTCCTGGGCATTCCGCCGGAACAGCAGATGAGCGCCAACGAA
>CAYGMR010000036.1:16527-19629 GCA_964350725.1 uncultured Ardenticatenaceae bacterium
CGTACACGCTCGGGGTGGAATTCATCCGGGAAAAAGCAGGCGAGTACGGCGAATCCCACGGCATGGCAAAACTGTACATCAACGATAAGGTGGTGGCTCAAGGACCGATACGTACCCAAACTGGCAAGTTCACCCTGTGCGGAGATGGCTTATGTGTCGGCCGTGACAGCGCAGATGCGGTAGCGGCGGAGTACACACCCGAGACTCAGGGTGAATTCACCGGCGGCACCATCCAGTTTGTGGAGGTATCGGTAGAGAAGGAACAGTACCGCGACCTCGAACTGGAGATGGCGGCGGGAATGGCACGAGACTAAGACGCAACCTCTGCTTCGCAATCGCAAAGCACGGCAGTACACAAAAGCGCGTTAAGTAAGGTGCATTAGTAAATAAAGGAGCATACACAATGAGCAAAGAGAAAAATATCGTAATCATTGCTGCTTATCAGTCAATTGATCCGGCTAAAAAGAACTTCACCGCATTGACACAGTTGGTTAAGCAGAAAAAGATTAAAAGCGACGGGATGATCCTTGTCAAGAAAGACCAGAATGGCGAGATAATCGTCAGCGAAACAGGGGATCACCTGGGCCGCAAAGGAGCAGGCTGGGGCGGCGGCGTTGGTCTGCTTGTCGGGCTGGCTGCACCGCCGCTTTTGGCTTCGATGGCGGTGGGCGCTGCCGCGGGTGCTGTGGTGGGTAAGTTTGCCAAGCATAAGATTGTGGATAGTTTGGAAGGTGGGTTGGGTGATAATCTCAAACCAGGCCAGGCTGTTATCTTGGCTATCGTCGAAGAAGAAGATCGCGTCTCTGCACAACAAGCATTAGATGACTCATTGGCGAAGTCAGTAGCCGTGATGGATACAGATGGCGCCAAGGGGCTGAAAGCAGCTCTAAACGAGGCGCGGGGCAAGTTCAACCCTGACCGCACGGTGCTGCCCATTCCTGATCGCAAGTTTGGCGGGGCGATTGCCCGTACGATGGACGAGGCGGTTGCCGACTATAGCTTTATCCCTGGCCCGCAGGCACCTGAGGGGGCACCGAATGTTCTGCTCGTCCTCATCGACGATGCTGGCTTTGGCGGGCCGGAAACATTTGGCGGCGAGATTCGCACATCGGCTTTAGGGCGCGTGCAGGAGATGGGCCTGACATATAATGCATTTCATGTAACGGCCGTTTGTTCTCCAACGCGGGCGGCCATGTTAACCGGCCGTAACCATCACCGCGTCGGCATGGGCGGGATCGCTGAATTCCCTGGCCCTTTCCCTGGCTACACCGGTACCCGACCACGAACCTGCACAGCCCTGCCCCGCATCTTGAAGGAAAACGGCTATGTCACTGCTGGTTTTGGCAAGTGGCACATGACCCCAGGGCGTGAAATGGGTCCATCTGGTCCGTTTGAACATTGGCCGCAAGCGTGGGGTTTCGACCATTGGTGGGGCTTCTTGACCGGTGCCGCTGGTCAATATGACCCGATTATCACCCAAGATAACTCCGTTCTTGGCGTACCTGAGGGGAAAGACGGAAAACTCTATTACTTCCCCGATGACATTACCGATAAAAGCGTTGAATGGCTCCACGGCGTCCGCGCCCATGACGCTAACAAACCGTGGTTCCTCTATTATTCCACTGGCTGCAGCCATGCGCCGCATCATGTGGGCAAGGAATGGGCAGACAAATACAAAGGCCAGTTCGATGATGGCTGGGATGCATACCGCGAAAGAACTCTCGCACGCCAAAAGAAACTCGGCATTGTGCCACCCGATACTGAGCTGGCGCCTCGTCCCGACCCCTATCCGGCATGGGACACCCTCAGCGACGTAGAAAAGAAGGTATATGCACGTCAGATGGAAGTCTTTGCTGGCTTCTCTGAAAACGCAGACTGGAATGTGAACCGATTGATTGACGAAATCGAGAATATGGGCGAGTTAGACAACACGCTTATCGTCTACATCTGGGGTGATAATGGCTCCAGCATGGAAGGCACGACCACCGGCTCCTTCAACGAAACAACCTTTTTTAACGGTGTTGTGCTAAACGCTGAAGAGCAGTTAGCGCTGATCGACAAATGGGGCGGCATCGAAGAGCTTGGCGGCGAGTACACAGCGCCGCACTTTGCCGCCGCCTGGGCACATGCCAACAACACGCCTTTCCAATGGGGCAAACAGATGGCCAGCCATTTGGGAGGCACCCGTGATCCGATGGTTATCGCCTGGCCGAACGGCATCAAGCCCAACAGCCAAATCCGCAGCCAGTTCACCCACTGCATTGATGTGACACCAACCATTCTGGAAGCGATTGGCATTCCTGAGCCAAAAGTGGTTGATGGCATTGAGCAAGAACCAATGGACGGCACCAGCTTTCTCTATACCTTTGATGATGCAGATGCAGAGGAACGTCACACGGTGCAGTACTTTGAAATGTATGGCAGCCGCGCCATTTATAAAGATGGCTGGTGGGCCTGCGCCCGGCTGGATAAACTGCCGTGGGACTTCTCAAAAGCCACGCTGGACAAGTTTAAGCCTGGCAGCGGCTACAATCCTGACGATGATCCATGGGAACTGTACTATTTACCCGATGACTTCAGCCAGGCCAAAAATTTGGCGGACGATCAGCCAGAGAAACTGGAAGAACTGAAAGAGCTTTTCTGGGAGGAAGCGGAACGCAACCGTGTGCTGCCGCTGCTTGGCGGTCTTTGTGTCTTCTTTGGCATTTTGCCACCGATGGATACGACCACCCGCTTTAATTTCGCCGGGGATGTCCAGAATGTATCTACGACGGTGATCCCGCGTATTTACGGCCGTTCCTATGCGATCGAGGCTGAGTTAGAAGTGCCAGAAGGCGGGGCTGAAGGTGTACTGTGTGCCTTCGCCGACTTCATTGGCGGCTTCTCGCTGTGGATCGATGAGAAAGGACACCTCATCCACACCTATCAGTTCCTGGGCATCGACACCTACAAACAGGTCTCCACTGAGCCAATCCCGACCGGCGCGGTAAACGTGAAGATGCTGTTTGAGATCGACGAACCCAAGCCAGGAGCGGGCGGCAATGTGACACTGTGGGCCAACGGTAAACAAATTGGCGAAGGTCGGATGCCGCATACTGTGGC
>CAYGMR010000037.1:0-19618 GCA_964350725.1 uncultured Ardenticatenaceae bacterium
TACTCTGTAACATAAATAATTTAAACATGCTCTGGCCGGTCTCCTGACCGTGTCCACTGGCTCGGTCAGGAGACCGGCCAGAGCAAATGAACAATCACTTTTGTTACGCTGTAATAGGCTGCACCAAATATAAATTTATGAACGAAAAAATAACAAAAACAGTTCTCAAAAATGGATTAACCGTTGTGCTCAAAGAAATGCACCACGCGCCTGTTGTGAGTTTTATGCTCTGGTATCGTGTGGGCAGCCGCAATGAAAAACCGGGCATTACCGGCATATCACATTGGGTTGAGCATATGATGTTTAAGGGGACACCCACATTTGCCGGCGGCCACATCGATCGCCTGGTTTCGCGGGAGGGTGGTTATTGGAATGCGTTTACCTGGCTCGATTACACAGCTTATTATGAGACGATGCCAGCGGGACGCATCGACTTAGCTTTGCATCTGGAAGCGGACCGTATGATAAATTTGCATATGGAGTTAGCTGATGTTGAAGCTGAGCGTGATGTGATCCTTTCGGAACGTGGCATGTATGAAAACGACCCTCGTTTTCGGTTAAATGAAGAATTGACGTCAGCGGCTTTTCGTGTGCATCCCTATCATCATGAAGTCATTGGTGATACGGCCGATTTACAATCTATGACGCGTGAAGACCTCTACACTTATTATCGCCGACATTACGCACCCAATAATGCCGTTGCTATCATTGTCGGTGATTTTGAGACTGAGGCTATGCTAGCGCGTGTAGATGAGTTCTTTGGCGCGATTCCTGCTGGCGAAAATGGCGCACCGATTACACGGCAAGAACCGCTACAGAAAGGGGAAAGACGGGTGACGGTCAATGGGCCTGGTGACACTGCCTATTTGACTTTTGCCTATCGCGTGCCGGGCGCGACCCATCCTGATTATTATGCGTTGGTGTTGTTGAATGCAGCTTTTGCCGGGGGCAGCAGTTTGGGCGCGTTGGCTGGTGGTGGTGCGAATCGCAGTTCGCGTTTGTATAAAGCCCTGGTAGAACCAGGCATGGCGGCTGGAGCGCATGGCAGCATGGCGCCAACTGTTGATCCATTTTTGTATATGCTCAATGCTGTGGTTCGTGCAGGTCGTTCTCTGAGTGAGGTCGAAGCTGCGCTTGAAGCCGAATTGGCGCGGCTGGTGGCGGAACCGATCACGCAAAAAGAGTTGGATAAGGCACTCAAACGTGCCAAAGCCCAATTTGTGATGGCTGGCGAAAGCATTACCGGGCAGGCACAGCTGCTGGGTGCGGCCGAAGCGACGACTGGTGATTATGGCTGGTATGAGTCGATTTTGGACGAACTAAACAAGGTGACTGTAGACGATATTGAACGGGTTGCCAAAACTTATTTACGCAAACAAAATCGTACGGTGGGATGGTATGAACCAGAAACGGCCGTTAATGTTTAAGAAAACATGTTATTCCTGCGCAGGCAGCAATCCACACACATATTTTGTGATGATGTTGCTGTTTTTGATTCTGATGGTTGCTTGTCGTCAGGAACAAGCCGAGCAAGTGTTTATTCCAGCTGTGAAAATTGACGAAACTGAGGCGACGGCAGCAGTCGAATCCCCACCTCCGGCTGCCCAAACTCAAGTTGACCAACCAACGGCCGTAGCCACCGCAGAAATAGTTACCCCCGCTTCACAATCTGATGTTGAAAGTGCAGCCAATGCGGATGTCACTTTTGTGGCTGCCAAAACCAGCGACGGCACTACCTGGACATTTAACGTGACAGTTGCCCACCCCGACACGGGCTGGGAAGATTATGCCGATGGTTGGGATGTGGTGCTGCCAGATGGCACAGTCGTCAAACCGGACCCAGACAGCCCCTTCACGCGCCTATTGCTGCATCCACATGAAACCGAGCAACCGTTTACACGCAGCCAAAGCGGCATTGTGATCCCCACGGATGTGGCCAGCGTCCTTGTGCGTGCCCATGATTTGGTAGACGGCTTTGGTGGCAAGGAAGTGGTTGTGGATTTAACGGCCGTTTCTGGCGAGGATTTCACGGTTGAACGTTGATGTATTTGCATGTCATACCCGCGTAGACGGGTATCCAGACGTTTGGATTCCTGCCTGTGCAGGGATGACATCTCCAATTGCCAATGGCTGCTAGAGTCCAATCTCTTTTGCAGCGCTTGCGCCAACTGCCCATTGCGCGTGATTTAGCTGACTATTTTGACGAAGAAGAGCGTCGCCTGGTTGTACGCGCCGCGGTTGTTGGCGTGGTGGTGTGGGCGGTTGTTTTTGTGTTGAAAACGGCCGTATTTGAACTGTTCGCCCGTACGTTGCAAGCGCTTGAAGCTGCCCCTTCCTACTTATTTGTCTTGGTTCCTTTGATTGTGGGCGCGTTGATTGTCACTTATTTAAGTAAAAAGCGCGCCACGACCCTCCATTATCATGATCGTGATGGCCAAATCCGCGAGTTGATCGATGTCGAGGGTGATGGTTTAGAGCGTGCGATTACGCTTTATTACTCATCAGAACCCTCACTCGAAAACACCTTGCAGGGCCAAGAGGGGTTGGGTGTGCGTTGGGAACTGCCCACTTTTTCATTAGCTGCTCGCAAATTTACAGCCACGTTGGTGACATTAGGCAGCGGTGGCAGCGGTGGCCTGACAGCCGGTGTCACTTTGATTGGCGAGAGCATGGCGGCAGGCTTATTTAAGCCACGGCGCACGGTAGATAAGGCGGGTGAACAATTCGGATTCTTGCGCCAACTGTTTAGCTGGTGGTCGGCGGGTTCGCCAGAGGAGTTGCAAACTGCTCAATTGAGCGGCATTGCAGCGGCCGTTGCCACCTTATTGGGTGCCCCTTTCACGGCTGCGTTTTTTGCGACCGAAGTGATGTACCGGCGACGGCCGTTGGTTGAAAAACTGGTCTATTCACTCATCGCCGCCCTCATCGCCTATTTTCTATCTTCAATTTTTAGCGGTGGCCATACCGATATGTTTGAAGTGGAGACATTGTATGTACCGCCCACTTCCGACTGGCGTTATTTGAGCGTGATTGTTCTGATGAGCGTGATCATCATTCTTGTCAGTATCTATTTCACACGTTTGCATGTGTGGGTTGAATATCTATTTCATCATTATCTATCCAATATCTGGTATCGGCATTTGTTGGGAGCAATTTTAACAGGCTTGATTGCTATTGGGGTTGCCTTGATTGTCGATTATTTCGAACTGGGTGATTATGGGTTAATCTTGGTTTTAGGTCCCGGACAGGCTGCCATTGATGCGGCATTGGCTGGTGAACTGACCATGGCTGTGGCGCTGCTCGCGTTACTCGCTAAAATCCCGGCAACATTAGCGACGATTAGTTCCGGTGGGTCGGCTGGCTTGTTGATCTCCTCCCTCTTTTTCGGCACCATGATCGCCACGGCCATGGCTGATTATTTTAATTATGAGCCGATGGTGTTGATTGTCCCAGCGATGACCGCCAGTTTAGTGGCAATGGTCAATGTGCCATTGGCGGCAATTTTGTTTGTGATCGAGTTGTTTGGTGCTAGTTATATGCTGCCAGCGCTGATTGTATTGGTTATTACGACGATTTTGGCGCATAACAATACACTTTATCGTACCCAGCGGGATTCCTTCGACAAAAACGAAATTATGCCTGGCGTGAGTGTGCGCCGTGTGTTGATCCCACCGGAATGGGCGGGGAAGACGCTGTTGGAGTTGGATTTACGGAAGCGTTTTGATTTGAATGTGATTGGTTTTGTGGAAATCCATGACGAAGATGGCTTGCCCCATACACGTTTGGGTGCAACCGCGACAAATCGGTTGGCAGCTGGAGATGTTTTAGTGGTGCTGGGTGCGGATGAAAATTTGGATGCTTTAGAAACGGCCGTTGCTGGTCACAACAGTGGAATGGATCCACAGAATAACATGGATTGACACAAAACAATGGTTGATTTTAAACAGATCTACACACAGCAAGCTGAGCGGTATGACCGCATGGTGGCCAGTGAAGATTATCAAGGCAATATATTGTGGGCATTGTTGCAAATACGGCCGTTTCCAGTTGACACAGTTGTCGATGTGGGTGCTGGCACGGGTCGCATAGCTCGCTTGTTAGCGCCCCATGCAAAACGGACGTATGCTTTTGATATTGCGGAGCCGATGTTGCGTGTCGCGCAAAATAATTCAATGAAAGAGCTGGCGCTCGCTGATAATCGTAGGTTGCCGTTGGGTACGGCCGTTGCAGATGTCTGCATTGCGGGCTGGAGTTTAGGCCATTTCGTGGGTTGGTATCCGCAAACATGGCAAACTGAAATAGGGCATGTGCTGGCAGAAATGCAGCGTGTTACCCAGGCAGGCGGGCAAATCATCATTTTGGAAACCCTGGGCACAGGCATAGAAACGCCACAACCCCCCACACCAGGATTGGCCGCTTATTATAACTGGTTGCAATACAAGCATGGTTTTGCGCATAAATGGATTCGTACCGATTATCGTTTTGAGTCAGTGAACGCAGCTGACGAGTTGACACGTTATTTTTTCGGCGACGAACTCGGCGATCGCATTCAAGCTGAAAAACTCATCCATTTGCCCGAATGCACAGGCATCTGGTGGTTGACCCAGTAGGGAATTGTTAAAATAAGAGAATGGTTTCACAAACAGAGCAGATCGAGGATCTCCAAACCCTCAACTCAATTGCATATATCCTGAATCAGGCTGTTGATGTACAGAGTGCCTTGAATGCTGCTCTGGAACAATTGTTAACTTTGATGGGTTTACAATCTGGTTGGGTTTTTACACACGATCCTGCTGCGACTGAAAGATGGGCTGGGCGCGGCTTTATTTTAGCCGCCCACCACGCTTTACCCCCTGCATTACATATCGACAGCCCTCAAGCCTGGTACAAAGGCTGTTCTTGTCAGTCAGAATGCCTTAAAGGTGATTGGCAAGAAGCTTATAATGAGGTGCAATGCAGCCGTTTGGCACAAGCTTCTGGTGATAAACAGGGATTGGTAATACATGCCTCAACGCCCCTCAAATCGGGCGAACGCATTCTTGGCATCCTCAATGTGGCTGCGCATGATTGGTCTGAATTTACACCCCGTTCCTTGACACTCCTCACAATGGTCGGCAATCAAATGGGTGTTGCCATTGAACGTGCCCGCTTGTTTGACATGCTGCAGGAACAACGAATTCATGAGCAGGCAGCACTGCTTGAATTGACGAATCGTTTGCTAGGTCAATCCAATATGGATGAGTTGATGAACTTCATCGTTGAAGAAGTTTGTGATTTGATGGATGTAGACGCCTGTTGTTTGTTATTGCCGGAAAAAGATGATCCGGACTGGCTGCGTTTTCGTGCTGCATCCGGTTGGCATTCGTATCCGGTGCGCAATAATTATCGGGTTCCAGCAGACGAACGCAGCAATTCTGGGCGTGTTTTGCGTACACAACGCCCCATTATGATTGTTGATCCGGCGCAGATGAAACCTAAACCGTGGATGTGGGATTGGCTGCGGGAAGAAGGGTTTATTAGTGAAGCGATTGTGCCATTGGTGGTTGACGGCCGTTCAATAGGCACCATGCTCGTGAATTTGCGTGAAAAACGATGGATGGATGAAAACGAACTCCGTTTTTTGCAATTGATGGCGAACCAGGCTGCCATTGCGATTGAAAGTGCACGTTTGCAAGTTGAAGAAAAACGGCACTGGCATATGGAACGTGAATTGGCTGTTGGTCGCGAAATTCAAGAAAGTATGCTGCCGGCACAATGCCCTGTGGTTCCCGGTTGGCAATTTGCGGCAACATATCTGGCAGCGCGTCAAGTGGGTGGTGACTTTTACGACCTTTTCCCATTGAACGAAAATGCGAGTCAATGGGGCGTTGTGATTGCGGATGTGTCAGATAAAGGTGTGCCTGCCGCTTTATTTATGGCCTTAAGTCGTACCACCATCCGCAATACGGCTTTACCGAATATAGTGTCAGGTAAAGCTGCGCCTCCATGTGAAGCTTTATGCCATGCCAATCGCCTTATTCGTCAAGACAGCCAGTCAGATATGTTTTTAAGTGTCTTTTATGGTACGTTAGATACAGATAACGGCCGTTTCACTTACAGTAGTGCTGGACATGATTGGCCGCTTTGGTGGCAAGCCAAAACGCAGACTTTCCAAGCCTTAAAATTGCCTGGCATTGTTTTGGGTGTCCTGGATGAAATCGATTTGGCAGAAGGCATTGTCGATGTTCAGCCGGGTGATGTGTTGATTTTTTATACCGATGGTGTCACCGAGGCGATCAATGCGGCCGAAGAGGAATTTGGTTTGGTTGGCTTAGAAACGGCCGTTGCCGAACAACTGGAACGCGATCCTGAGACAAACGCAGACATTTTGATCTCGGTGATATTGGATACACTCAAGACATTTACGGCGGGTGTTCCGCAACAAGACGATACGACCCTTTGTATTGTAAAAAGAGAGTGAGTGTCAGGGACTTAGGGGATTTCTAATCCCCTAAGTCCCTGATATTCTTGTGAATAGGACAACAAATGCTGGATAAACGTTACCCTGGACCCGAAACAATTCACAGGGTTGAACTACCCAATGGGATTACCATCCTTGCTTATGAGAACTTCGCCGCTGAATCTGTGGTTATTGAAGGGGTGATCAAAGGTGCAGGTGGTTTGAGCGATACGATCATTAAAGCGGGTTTGGCTGATTTTACGGCCGATTTGTTGATGCGCGGTACGCAAAAAAGAGATTTTGCCACCATCAATGAAGATTTGGAATCGGTGGGGGCGCATTTAGGCATCGGCAGTGGCCGTCATGTCACCCAATTTTCGGCGCACAGCCTGGTTGAAGATGTCGATCTCATACTTGATTTGTTGGCGCAAGCCTTACGCATGCCTACATTCCCCGACGCACAAGTTGAACAGGTGCGTGGGCTGAATTTGACTGGTCTGCAAATTCGAGCTGACAATACGCGCCAGATGGCAAATCTGCGATTTATGGAAACCACCTATGCGGGTCATCCTTACGGCCGTTCCTTGCGTGGTTATCCTGAAACGTTGTCTGCCATCAGTCGTGATGATCTGGTGGATTTCCACAAACAACATTATGGACCACAGGGGATGATTATTGCTTTGGTTGGTGCGCTGCCAGTTAAGGCCGCATTTGATAAGATAACGGCCGTATTGGGTGATTGGCAAAACGATGCGCAAGAGAGAGAAACGGCCGTTGCGACCATGCCGCGACCAGCCCAAACCATATACACCCATGCCCGCATTCCCGAAAAATCCCAAGCCGACATCGTTTTAGGCCTGCCTGGCCCATTGCGTTCGGCTCCCGACTATTTACATGCCAGCTTGATGAACACGATTTTGGGCGTTTTTGGCATGATGGGCCGCATCGGCAACAATGTTCGTGAAGAAAAGGGGTTGGCATATTATGCTGCCAGTCATTTATCGGGTGGTTTAGGGCCTTCACCTTGGACAGCCTATGCTGGCGTAGCACCTGATAAAGTTGAGTTAGCTGTCGCTGGTATTTTGGAAGAAATTGAACGTATTCAACAAGAACCCGTGTCAGCCGCAGAACTGGCCGACAGCATCGCCTACCGGACTGGCTCTTTGCCCGTTAGTCTTGAAACCAATGCTGCCTTAGCCGACATCATTGTGGATATGGAATTATTTGATCTCGGCTTAGACTATTTACAAAAATTTTCCCATTTGATACGCAATATTAATGCTGACCAGGTGCAAGCTGCTGCCCAAAAATATTTGAGCAGCGAGCAGCTGGTCATATCGATAGCGGGCCCTGGCGGAGGGGTGTGAGGCGTGCGCAGGAAGATAATCCCTTCCTCTCACCTCCTTAATTGCTCGTTATGTTAACATCCGGCGTAGACCTCATTGAAATCGAACGTGTTGAGCGCAGCATTGACCGCTTGGGTCAACGTTTTTTAGATCGTGTGTTTACAGTGCAGGAACAGGTTTATTGCAACGGCCGTGTTCCCAGCCTTGCGGGTCGTTTTGCTGTCAAAGAAGCTGTCAGCAAAGCATTGGGCACAGGGATCGGTGATATGCGTTGGATAGACATCGAAATCGTTTGTGATGATCGCGGTCGACCTGAGCTGCAACTCCATGAAAAAGCGCAAGAATTGGCAGAGATAATGGGTCTCAAACATTGGTCAATCAGCATTTCACATACAAAAACGCATGCAATCGGATTTGCTGTTGCCATGCGTGTTGATTAGGTGGTAAAAAAGTGTCATAATCAACCGTGGAGAATATGAAAAAAAACCAATAATCCTCTGTGGTTCAAAATAATTTATGCAAAAAAGATTACTTGCAGTCTTAGCTCATCCAGATGACGAATCCTTTGGCCTCGGTGGCACATTAGCTAAATATGCCGCTGCTGGTGTCGATGTCCATATTGCCATTGCAACCGATGGCGTGGCTGGGTCTGTGGCTGAGGGCTATGAACATACAAAAGAAGATTTGATCAATGTGCGTACCCAGGAACTGGAAGCGGCCGTTGCTGTTTTAGGTGGTACGTTACATATGCTAGGCTATCGTGATTCAGGGTACATCAATGATCCAGCCAATGACCATCCCGAAGCCTTTATTAATTCAGATGAGCATGAAGCTGTTGGCAGGGTAGTGGCGTTAATTCGCTCTATTCAGCCGCAGGTTGTGCTCACCCATGATGAAACAGGTGGCTATTACCATCCTGACCATATTCATTGTTGGAAAATCACAACCGCTGCCTATTTTGCTGCTGCCGATCCCCAACAATATCCCGAAATCGGTCCCGCAGCGTACAAGGCCCAACGTCTGTACAATTCCGCATTTCCAAATACATCTGTTAAGGTTTTTACTTTATTCATGCGTTTGACTGGCAAAGACCCGACGAAAGTTGGCCGTAACAAAGATATCGATCTTACGCGCCTGGGAATACCGCGTAAAAAGTTAAATGCGCGTATAGATTATCGTGATTTTTGGGATGTGAAACGTGCTGCAAGTGCGGAACATCCCAGTCAGGGTGGACGTGGTGGCTCACGCTTTGGGATGCCCGAATGGCTGCAAAGACGGTTTATGGCCAAAGAATATTATATTCGCATGGATCCGCCCATGCGGGATGGCAAATATGTGAAGGATTTGTTTGATGGAGTGGAGTAGGTGGCTTGCCACGGCCGTTTGGACAGCTCGTGTCGGCATGGTCTGGAGACACGCATTTGAGCTATAAGGAATACGGCCGTTTTACCGTCAATAGATCGCAGGGTTAACGATGGCAAAAAAGTCTTGTCTTTCGGTATAATAGCGTTTGACATGGCAAAAAATGACTAGACTATTTGACTACCGACTACGCGACTAACGACGTAAAAGCCATCTAAAAGGAGTTAACATTATGCGCCAGTTTCGCCGTGCTATGCGCTGGTTTTTTGCATTATTGGGTTTTGGATTTGGAATAATTTTGGCTATTGCTGCCTATTTTGCACGCACCATGGTGGCGCCTGCACGCCAGTTTTTGTGGGCTACTCCTGCCGATGTTGGCCTGGATTATGAAGATGTGCAGTTTCCGGCTGTTGATGGTGTGCGTTTGTCGGGTTGGTTTATCCCCGCAATGACCACATTATCCGAGCCGCGCCCGACAATCGTGATCTTACATGGATGGACATGGAATCGTTTAGGGTATGCTGGTGACGACTTGATGGCCAATGTTGTGGGTGGGAGCAGTGTCGACTTTCTGCGCTTAGCCCATGCCTTACATCAAGATAATTATCATGTTTTGACCTTTGATATGCGCAATCATGGTCAAAGTGCTGCCTCGCATCCAGTTACATTTGGGCAAGGCGAAGCGAAAGATTTGTTGGGGGCATTGAGCTACTTAAACGGCCGTTCAGATATTGATCCAAAGCGAATTGGCGTGATTGGTTTCTCGATGGGCGCGACAACGATGTTGTATGCCTTGCCGCAAACATTTGCTATCAAAGCCGCCATTGCCGTCCAGCCAGTGATTCCGGCTTCTTTTTCACAACGTCTGACCACAAACTTGCTCGGACCTATTGGCCAAATTGTTCGTCCAATGGCTGAGTTGATCTATCAACTGTGTGGCGGGCCACGCCTTTCTGGCATTTCGCCTTCATTTGTTACCTCAGGGGCTGGCGATACGCCTGTTCTGTTTATACAAGGTAAAGGTGATCCGTGGGGCAGTCCCGAAGCTGTGGTCCAGCTTGCCAAAACAATGCCCCATCCCCAAGAAATCCTCACAATTGACACCGAAAATCGGCATGAAGGTTATAATTATTTAATAGATAACCCCCACATTGCTACCGCATTTTTTGATCAATATCTGTAAAGTGGCAAGGTGGCAAGGTAAGCGTTACGCTTACCTTGCCACCTTGTAATCCTAATCCGGGTGGCAGACTCTCCTAATCCCGTAATTCGCGTTTCAAAATTTTACCGGTTGCCGTCATCGGCAGGGCGTCACGGATTTCGATGATGCGTGGATATTTGTAAGCAGCCATGTTTGCTTTGCTCCACTCTATTAACTCGTCGGCGGTAATTGTGGCATCCGGTTGCAAGATGACGAACGCTTTCACCTCTTCGCCGTGGCTGTCATGCGGCACGCCAATCACTGCTACCAGACTAACCTGTGGATGTGTCATCAAAACTTCTTCGATTTCGCGTGGGTAGACGTTAAAACCACCACGGATAATCATATCCTTGACACGATCGGTGATGTATACGTAGCCGTCTTCATCAATTTTGCCGATGTCACCAGAATGGAACCAGCCGCCGCGCATCACTTCGGCCGTTGCTTCTGGGCGATTGTAGTAGCCCTTCATGACATTGTGACCTTTGATGAGGATTTCGCCTTGTTCGCCTTGCGGTACGTCGTTATCTTCCGTATCCACAATCCGTATTTCGCAGCCCCAAACAGGTAGTCCGACAGAGCCAGGTTTAGAAACTTTGTCAGTGCGGTTGAAGCTGGCAACCGGACTGGTTTCAGAAAGGCCATACCCTTCTAATATTTTTACAGAGAAGCGTTCGCCAAATTTCTCTAAGACTTCAACTGGTAGTGCAGAACCGCCTGATACAGCCAGGCTCAGATTCTTTGAAATTTTGTCGAGATTGTGTTTGTCAGCACCGGGGAAATTGAGCATGGCCCAATACATCGTGGGGACGCCGGCGAATATGTTGACATCATCCCGATCCATAATCGCAAGGGCAGTGTCTGGGTCGAAGCGCGGCAGCAGTGAAAGCGTGGCACGGGTATAAAAGCCACCGTTCATTTGCACGGATTGACCGAAGGAGTGGAAGAGCGGCAGTGCAATCAGATGGATTGGATATTCGGGGATGGGGAACATGTTGTCGGCCAGGCGCGCATTCATGATCATGTTGCTGTGACTGAGTTCAGCGCCTTTGGGTTGGCGTGTTGTGCCGCTGGTGTAGAGGATTACGGCCGTATTACTTGAAGCGGTTGTGGCCGTATAAAACGTAGGTGGCTGGTTAACCATCAATTGTCCCATCGTCATGGTGCCTTCGATGGGGGAAGGTGCAGCCGGATTGGCCGTCATCATAAAGAAATGGTCACACTCACTTGCTTCGAGGAACCCTTCATGTCCAAATTGGCCCATAGGTAGCTCGGGAGTGCCTTCAAAACAAAAATATGCCTTAGCATCGGAGTCGGCGAGATGATAGGCGATTTCACGTCCTTTGAGCAGCACATTCAAGGGCACAACAGCCGCACCCGTTTTCAAGATGCCATAATAGACAATTGGGAAATAAGGCAAGTTGGGGCAGGTGAGTGCGACATTGTCACCGCGACCAATACCTTTGGCCGCTAATCCATTGGCGACCTGATTGGCCATCGCATTTACCTGAGCATAAGTGAATTTCATCTCATTAAAGATAACAGCGATGCGATCGGGAACTTCACGGGCGCTGTCTTCTAACAATACGGCTAGATTCAACATGGAAAAATCTCCTTTGTGTGGCTTGTGTTAACTTGCGAAAAAATGCTGATTACAACCCTATTTTGACCTAAAAATAAGTTTTCTACAACTGTTGGTGTATGCGTAATAATGTGCATCCCGTTATTATGTCGGTTAGAATGAATTAGTGAAAGGTTGGATAACTTATGGTACAAAAAATATTAGTTATTGAAGATGATAAAACATTGCTTGAGATGCTGCAATATAACTTGGAGCGGCAGGGGTATGAGGTGTTGCTGGCGGAAGACGGCCGTTCCGCTTTAAATCTTGCTCGCGAAAATCACCCCGATTTATTACTGTTGGATGTGATGCTGCCCGGTTTGGATGGCTTTGAAGTCTGTCGTATCTTACGCAAAGAGCAAAATGTGCCCATCTTGATGCTCACCGCACGCACGGAAGAGATCGACAAAATCGTGGGGTTGGAAATGGGCGCCGACGACTACATCACCAAACCATTTAGTATGCGCGAACTGATGGCGCGTGTGAAGGCGCAACTGCGGCGGGTTGACTTGATTCGTGAAGATTTTGCTGCCGAACAGAGCGGGGAAGAACTACCGGTTGCACGCAAAACGGCCGTTCTCCAATTTGATAACCTGACCATCGACGAAAACCGGCGTGAAGTTCTGGTTGATGGGAATGCCGTGCGCCTCAAACCAAAAGAATTTGAACTGCTGATTTTCCTGGCACGCCATCAGGGTATGGCGATGTCGCGTGACTTGATCTTAGAGCGCGTCTGGGGGTGGTCCTATGACGGCAACAGCCGTACCGTTGATGTGCACGTACGCTGGCTGCGTGAAAAGATCGAACCTGATCCCAATAATGCCACCCGCATTTTAACCGTGCGCGGTATCGGCTACCGTTTCGACGGTTAACACATGTTTAAGCAAATTCGCTGGCGTTTAGCAGTTTTTTATGCGCTTCTGATTGCTGTTGTGATGGTCAGCCTCATCGCAATTATCAGCAGATCGACTTGTATCGATGATCCTGCCTGCGTGCGGAAAACACTTTGGTGGGGTACGGGACTGTTAATTGTGCTGGCCATGTTGTCAGCATTTTTCCTTTCTGCGCGCATCACAGCGGTTCTCAGCCAGATGATCGACACCGCCCAACGCATTACCACCGGTAAAATAGCGCCTCGCATTGTGCCAAACTCACAAAGCGAAGTTGGCGACACAGTGCGTGCTTTCAATCAGATGGTTGACTATCTGCGTACAAAAATTGATACGCTCGAAGCTGAGAATCACCAAATTTCACTGGTTTTGAAAAATATGGCTGATGGCGTGCTGATCACTGATGAGAATGGCTATGTGTTGTTACTCAATCCGGCTGCAGAGCGTCTATTGAAAACCAAAAAGGCAGATGCATTATACCATTCGTTTGCTTCTGTGGTGCGCCATCACGAGTTGATTAGCCTCTGGCAGCGCTCCCGCGAACGCGGGCGTGAGCAGGTGGCCGCAGTGGAGATCGGGCGTACTTTGTTCTTGCAGGCGTTTGTGACGCCGTTTCGTGAACAGGGGGTGCGCGTATATCTGATCATCTTGCAAGATTTGACCCAGGTGCGCCATTTGCAAACGGTGCGGCGCGATTTTATCAGCAACTTGTCACACGAACTGCGCACACCATTGGCTTCTCTGCGTGCGGTCGTTGAAACCTTGCAAGATGGTGCGTATGCGGAACCCGCCCTGGCAGAACGTTTTTTAGGACGTGCTGAACATGAGGTTGATACACTGTCGCAAATGGTTGAGGAATTGTTGGAGCTGTCGCGCATTGAGTCGGGACAGGTTCCACTGCGGTTGTCGAGAACGGCCGTTTCTGACCTTCTCCTTATTCCCATAGAACGCCTGCGTCCACAAGCGGATCGCGATGACATTACGCTTAATGTGGATATTGAGGAAAACATCCCCTCTGTATTGGCTGATGTCGAGCGTATGCAGCAAGTGATGACCAATTTGCTACACAATGCCATCAAATTCACAGCACCTGGCGGTAAAGTGACAATTTATGCACGCCAGTCCAGCACAAACAGTCGTCCGCTGCCGGAAGTTATCATCTCCATCAAGGATAACGGTACTGGCATCAATACCGAAGATTTGCCGCGCATTTTTGAACGCTTTTACAAATCCGACCGCGCCCGCACCCGTGGCCAGAGTGGGACGGGTTTGGGTCTGGCAATTGCCCGTCATTTGGTTGAAGCGCATGGCGGCCGTATCTGGGTCAAAAGCAAAGCCGGCAAAGGTTCTACCTTCTTCTTCTCGCTGCCCACGAGCCAATAAACTCCTCTTCTTTCAGTAAAAACCGTATAAGTCTGCGTGCAATTGACTGCCTTTGCGACACCATCGCGCCTGTGTAAATCGAAATTCCATTTCGATACGCGATTTTCCAAATCGCGCTACCGTTTTCATTCATGGTGGTGAGTGCCACATATGATGTCCCCTGTTAAAAAAACGTTAACACAACCTTAGCCAGATGTTAACCAACTATTGATGACCGCTTGATTTCAACATGATATTCTCCAAATGTCATTCGTGACAAAATGCACATACAAAAATTTTGGAGGAAAAAATGAGATTTAAGTTATTCTTTGTACTTTTGTTAACGGGTTTGTTGGTAGCTGCCTGTGGGGGCGGAGCCGAACCCGATCCCACGCAAGCCCCGGCTGCTGATGCTGGCCAAACAGAATCGGCTGCAGCAGAAGAACCAACTGCAGAAACCGATGATACCATGATGGATGAAGCGCCGATGCCAGATCCATTAGCCGTGAGCGGCAATGTGGTCACAGCCGGCAGCTCGACTGTCTTTCCTTTGACCGAACGCATGGTCGAACGGTATTTGAATGAAGGCTTTGGCGGCGACATCACCATCGACAGCATCGGCAGTGGTGCGGGTTTCTCGCGTTTCTGTGAAGGTGGTGAAACGTAGGTGTCCAACGCCAGCCGCCCAATCAAGGATTCAGAAGTTGAAAGTTGTGCAGCGATCGGCCGTACACCCATCGAATTCCGCGTCGGTACCGATGCTTTGGCTGTAGTTGTGAGCCAGGACAATGAATTCCTAGAAGATGTCAGCATGGAAGAATTAGTCTTGATCTTCGGGTCTGCTGAGAATTGGTCGGATATAAACCCTGATTGGCCAGATGAACCAATTCAACGCTTCATCCCTGGCACAGACAGTGGTACCTTTGATTATTTCACCGAAGCAGTCTTTGAAGATGATCCCGAACCACAGTTAACCGCTTCCAATATCCAACAATCTGAAGATGACAATGTCTTGGTACAAGGCGTGTCAGGCAGTCCGTATGCAATCGGTTACTTTGGGTATGCTTATGCGGCTGAAAATACAGACATTATCCACCCGATAAACGTGGAAGGTGTCGAGCCGAATGCAGCCAATGTGGACAACAACAGCTACCCATTGGCACGGCCGTTGTTCATTTACAGTGACGCCACCATCATGCAAGAAAAACCACAGGTCGCTGACTTCATTAACTTCTACCTGACTTATGTTGACGAAGAAGTCGAAGATGTGGGTTACTTCCCTGCTAGTGGTGAAGCCTTAGATACAGCACGCGCCAATTGGCTTGCGGCGATGCAGTAGCAGCCTATTGACAATTTTTAGGTAGTTTTTCAGGAGGAGGCGTCATCGTACGCCTTCTCCTGGTGTCGTGTAAATCAATTTTGTGAAATTGACCTACAGGAGAGAAAATTTGGAGGTTCAGCGCATGGCAAATACAGTTCTGGAAACAAGGTTAGAGCAAGAAATTCAAGAACTTGATGTAGAACACAGCCTTAAGAAAACCCCACGCATTGGTGAAACAATTATCGAGGCATCTCTTTTTATTGCCGGGATTGTCTCTGTACTCGTAACCATCGGCATCGTGTTTATTTTGGTGAAGGATGCACTGGCCTTTTTTGCCCTGCCTGAAGTAACGCTTTTTGGTTTTTTCACTGATTCCATTTGGCAGCCGCAAATCGGCCGTTTTGGTATTTGGCCGCTCTTAAGCGCCACGCTAATGGTCAGTTTTATCGGGATGCTTGTGGCCTTGCCGTTAGGGTTAGCCGCCGCGATTTATCTGAGCGAATATGCCTCCCCAAGAGCCCGAAACACATTAAAACCGATTTTGGAAGTCCTGGCGGGCATTCCAACTGTTGTTTACGGATATTTTGCCTTGACTTTCATGACGCCAATGTTGCGTAATATTTTTGGTCAAGAAACAGTTCAAATTTATAACGTGGCCTCAGCTGGTATTGTGGTTGGAATCCTAATTATTCCGCTGGTGGCTTCTCTGAGTGAAGATGCGCTGCATGCTGTGCCGCGTTCTTTACGTGAAGCAGCTTATGGTTTGGGCGCGACCAAGTGGGAGACCTCGACCAAAGTGGTGGTTCCGGCGGCATTGTCAGGTATTACGGCCGCTTTTGTGGTTTCGATTTCGCGTGCTGTGGGTGAAACCATGATCGTCTCAATTGCAGCAGGGGCAGGGCCAAAACTTGCTTTTAATCCTTTTGAAGCGGCGGAAACAATGACCGGTTATATGGTGCGCATTAGTGGTGGCGATTTGAGCTATGATTCTGTCGATTACCAAAGCATTTTTGCTGTGGGTCTGGTTGTGTTTATGATGACGCTGATTTTGAATGTTATCAGCCAGCGCATTGTGCGCCGCTTCCGTGAGGTGTATGACTAATGTTAGATGGGCAATATGTTTCCGAACAGGTGGAACAGGAACTTTACCCTGACGAGGTTGATGCAGAGCAGCAAATTCAAGGGCGCCAGCGTAAAGGCTGTTTGTGGGGCTGGTCGATCTTTGCGGCACTATTGGTCGCGATTATTTTGCTGCTGGTGCTGCTGGTAACAATTATTAATCAATCTTTTGGTTATATCGTTGAACAAAGTGAGGTTCCTGAAGCTTTATTGGTGACAAATTTTAATAAAGAACGCATTGTAAATGCGCCTAATGTGGTTTTGTCGAGCGAAGATGACCAGGCATTGGCCGCTGGCATTGTCAATGATCCCAATGGCAGTGGCTTTTTTGGTTATGCTTTTTATAATGCGAATCAAGACGGGTTGAAATTGTTACCAATTGATGGCGTAACGCCCACTGTTGAAACAGTTAACAGCGGTGACTATGCCGAGATACGGCCGTTATTCATTTACAGCGCGGAATCCATTGTCGCAGAGAAGCCGCAAGTAAGTGCTTTCCTGCTCTACTATCTTGAACATTTGGATGAAGTTGTCAGCCAGGTGGGTTATTTTCCTGCTGATGCCGAGGCCCTGGCTTTGCAGTTGGAAGAAATTCTGGCCAGGCGAGGAATAGAGGCCCTGCCGACTATCAATCCAGCCGACTATTCTGGTGAGATCAACATAGCGGGCAGCTCGACTGTTTTTCCCATTACCGAGCTGATGGCTGAAAAGTTTATCGCTGATGGCTTTCAGGGGGCGATCAATTTAGAAAGTACGGGGACAGGTGGCGGATTCACTGCATTTTGCATTGATAATGATAACTTTGATATTGTCAATGCCAGCCGTGTTATCGATACAACAGAATTTGAAGCGTGTCGCGCCAACGGCCGTAACCCGCTTGAATTTCGTGTAGGCACAGATGCAATCGTCGCTGTCGTCAACAGTACCAATGATTTTGTCACCAACATCAACGACGCACAATTGGAACAACTCTTCACTGATGCCACAACCTGGTCAGACATTGATGCGTCCTGGCCGCAAGCAGAAATTGCACGTTACATTCCCACAGCCGACAGTGGCACGATGGATTTCTTTGTACAAACTGCATTTCTGGAGCAAGCTTTGGTGGATTTGTCCTATGATGGCCTTGTGAGTGCCTATGCCGCCAATGTTTCTGTGGGGCGTTGTCGCGCTGTCGAACGCTCACAAAGATTTTATGCAGACAGCTTGGTCTGTGACAATCAAGAAGCATATGATGCAGCTTGTGCTGGTGATAATCCTCCTGATGGCTGTATGGCCGAACCCCATAATGCCGCCTCTTTACAAACCTTAATCCAGGAAGATGTCGTTAAACCTAAAATCTTGAAATCCTGGTTCTTAATTGATTCATTGCTCAATAAAAATGAAATTTTCGCGACGGCCGCCGTAAATTATCCTAATGCCGAAGTGAAATTTAAGATCTGGATGAATCCGAACTTTGTATTTAGCCCCCAATCGAGCCAGCCTGAAATCGCCGGTATTCGCACTGCAATTCTAGGTTCAATTTGGGTGGTGGCGATCGCCATTGCGTTCGCTTTTCCTTTTGGTATCGCGGCTGCGATTTACTTGCAAGAATATGCTGATGACGAAAAATGGTACAACCGTATCATCCAGACCAACATCAATAACTTGGCCGGCGTGCCTTCGATTATTTACGGTATGTTGGGTTTGGCTGTGTTTGTACGTGCCTTAGAACCAATAACGAGTGGCGCGGCATTGGGCTTTGTTGATGCAGGGGCAACTGCAAACGGCCGTACTGTCATTTCGGCAGGGTTAACCTTAGGCTTACTCGGGCTGCCCATCATTATCATTGCTGCCCAAGAAGCGATCAAGGCGGTGCCGAATTCGCTGCGTGAAGGCAGTATGGGGCTCGGTGCCACCAAATGGCAGACAATCTGGCATCATGTTTTGCCGGCGTCGATCTCTGGTATTCTGACTGGTACCATTTTGACGATGTCACGCATGATAGGCGAAACCGCGCCATTGGTCGTTGTGGGTGCTTCCACCTTCATCATGACGGATCCCAGCAGTCCGTTTTCAAAATTCACTACCTTGCCAGCTCAAATTTATCAATGGACAACACGACCGCAAGACACTTTCCGTAATATTGCTGGCGCTGCCATCATCGCTTTGCTGGTGCTTTTATTAATTCTAAATGCGGTGGCGATATTCTTGCGCAATCGCTATTCAAAACAGTTATCGTAAGCATCCGTGTCATCCCTGCACAAGTCGAAATCCATATTTCTGGCTATCCACCTGCGCGGGTATGACAATGCAGATGAAAATCATAAGAGGGTAGAAGCATATGACAAATTCTACAAATTCTCGCAATGGCACTTATGCTGTTGAAGCGCGTGATCTAAGTATTTATTATGGCAGTTTTCGCGCAGTCAAGAATGTAAATCTAAAATTTAATGAAAATAAAATTACTGCAGTCATCGGCCCTTCCGGCTGTGGTAAGAGTACTGTGTTACGTTCATTTAACCGTATGAATGATTTGATTCCGATTTCTCATGCTGAGGGTGAAATATTTTTCCACGGCAAGAATATCTATGATGATGATGTGGACCCAGTCGCTATTCGGCGGCGTGTAGGCATGGTGTTCCAAAAACCGAATCCGTTTCCTAAAAGCATTTATGATAATGTGTCCTGGGGTGCGAAAATTAATGGGTTTAAGGGCAGCAAGCAGGATATGGACGAACTGGTTGAAAGATCTTTGCGTGATGCGGCCGTTTGGGATGATGTCAAAGATAAGCTCGACCAAAGTGGCTTGTCACTTTCTGGTGGCCAGCAGCAGCGTTTGTGTATCGCTCGTACGATTGCTGTCAAACCGGAAATCATCTTGATGGATGAACCGGCTTCTGCATTGGATCCGATTTCGACATTGCGCATTGAAGAGCTGATCCAAAAACTGAAAGAACATTATACGATTCTGATCG
>CAYGMR010000038.1:0-266 GCA_964350725.1 uncultured Ardenticatenaceae bacterium
CAACACCGTTCTTTGTCCTAAACAAACCTTGTAGCCATCCTTGATAAATCCAACTTCACCAACCGGTGCTTCTCTGGCTAGAATCAGATCGCCTGTTTGTGGAATCGCTCTTCTTGTCCAAGTAACATATGTATCATGCGAAACTCTGTTGGCATTATCAAAATCCAGTCGCCCATTCAATATATCAGTAGTCCTAATCGAGTAGTATTCACTCGTGTCTACCTTGGGTGCTGTCTTATGTTCGCAATCAACCACATTGGCAATTT
>CAYGMR010000038.1:289-12425 GCA_964350725.1 uncultured Ardenticatenaceae bacterium
CAGAACGGGTGAAAGTCCTACTCATCAGCAATCACCACTTTTGCTAAATTAGCTTGAATAAGTTCATTAAGTCGGGTTTCTTCAGCCATTTGTTCTACCAATTCCGTTTGCAATTGGGTAAACCGTTCGGCAAAATCAAAATCATCCTCTTCCTCTGGCAACCCCACATACCGCCCTGGTGTCAGCACATAATCTAGTTCACGCACCCGTTCAATTGAGGCGGAATTGCAAAAGCCGGGGATGTCTTCGTAGGGCAGAATTGACAAATCTTCAAGATTTGTCAATTCTTGTGGCGCGGGTGTGCTGCGCCAGGCGTGGTAGGTGTCGGCAATCTGGGCAATGTCTTCGTCGTCAAATTCCAGTGTGCGCCGGTTAATCAAATGGCCCAAATTGCGGGCATCAATAAACAAAATCTCATCGCGGCGGTTGCGGAAGGTGCGTGAAAGATTTGACAAATCTTGGAGATTTGTCAAATCTGGTGCAGCGCGGTTGCGGCTCAAAAACCACAACGAGGCCGGAATCTGCGTATTCAAAAAAAGTTTGCCCGGTAAGTTAACAATACAATCCACCAACCGCGCCTCCACCAAGGCCTTGCGTATCTCCCCTTCGCCTGATGTCTTGGAGGTCAGTGACCCCTTCGCCAAGACAAAGCCCGCCTGCCCACTAGGGCTGAGGTGGTAAAGGAAGTGTTGAATCCAGGCGTAGTTGGCACTGCCAGTGGGCGGTTCGCCATATTGCCAGCGGGCATCACCGCGCAATAAAGCACCGCTCCAGTCGCTGTCGTTAAAGGGCGGGTTGGCATTCACATAATCGGCCTTCAAATCTTTGTGGGCATCGTTCAAGAACGAGCCTTCGTTGTTCCACTTCACCTGCGAGCTGTCGATGCCGCGAATCGCCAGGTTCATCTTGGCCAACCGCCACGTCGTCTGGTTGCTCTCCTGCCCATAAATCGAAATATCATTGAGCTGCCCCTGATGCTCGGCCACAAATTCCTCAGATTGTACAAACATACCACCAGAGCCACAGCAGGGGTCAAAGACACGCCCTTTGTATGGCTCCAACATCGTCACCAACAGCTTAACAATGCTCTTGGGTGTATAGAACTGGCCGCCCTGCTTGCCTTCGGCCAAGGCAAACTCACCCAGAAAATATTCAAAGACATGGCCCAACACATCGGCACTGCGTTCCTGCGCTGCGCCCATGGCAATATTGCTAATCAGGTCAATCAGGCCGCCCAAATTGGTGGGGTCGAGGTTGCCGCGGGCATACACTTTGGGCAACACGCCGCGTAAACTAGGATTATCCCTTTCGATAGCATCCATAGCGGCGTCCACATCTTTGCCAATCTCCGGCGTTTTGGCGCGAGATTGCAAATAGCCCCAGCGCGCCGACGGCGGCACAAAAAAGACATTTTCGGCGCGGTATTCGTCACGGTCTTCGGGGTCGGCGCCCATATCTTGCTCCGACACAAGCCGCTCGTACAAAGCCTCAAACGCGCTGGAAATGTAGCGCAGAAAGATGAGGCCGAGAACGACGTGTTTGTATTCGGCCGCGTCGATATTTTTACGCAGCTTGTCGGCCGCTTTCCAGAGTTGGGTTTCGAGGGGTTCTTGAGGTTTGGTTTTCTTTTTTCTGGCCATTCTTAGTTATCCTGAAAATTGGTTGAAAAATTGCGCATATCTTAGGTTGAACTCACGGTAAATAGGATAACAGAACGTCATACAATGGACAATTTGAAAAACGGGTTTCAGGGCGATTCCAAAGTCCGAATAGGCGGCACCGGAGCCAGAGCTTGTCGAAGGCGGTCTCTCTGGCAGAACCGGCTTCGACAGGCTCAGCCTCCGTCTCATTGGCGACTTTGGAATCGCCGTACGGGTTTACCCAAGATTGAAGCTAGCGCATTTGTGGGTTAAACTTGACCCGGCAAGCTGATTGGTTTTGTTATATTTGGGCAAACAAAAGGAGTTGAAAGTGAGTTTACAAACTGGTTTATTTGAGCAACGCCCCCACTATTTCGCCACATTCGATGATCTTGTCGAACATATGATGAAAATGGAGGATGATCCGCTTTTTCCTGCGGGGACTAATATGGTCATCTATCGCGGTAATCCCCAAGCCAAGTTGATGATCGTCGGTGAAGCACCGGGTACAAATGAAGACCGGCTCGGCAAACCGTTTGTCGGCCGTTCCGGGCAACTGCTCGATCAAATTCTGCAAGCCGCCAACTTCGATCCTGAAGAGGATGTGTTTGTCACCAATGCTGTCTTTCGGCTGCCGCCGGGCGACGGGGGCAAACCGCTGCGCAAACCAACCAATGATGAAATTGATTATTACAAGCCGTATCTGTTAGAGATTATTCGTCTGATTGACCCGGTAATTATGCTACTGACTGGCAATGTGGCTACGCAGTCGATGTTGGGACGCACCGGCATTACGAAATTACGCGGACAATGGTTTGATTACAACGGCCGTTTAACCATGCCCATCTTCCATCCCGCCTACCTGCTGCGCAATCCCACACGCAAACCCGACGGCCCCAAAGCGCTCACCTGGCGTGACATCCAAGAGGTGCGGCGTAAGTATGACGAATTGGTCGGGTAGTCAGTTAATCTCAGAGTTGGGCGATTTTGGATTGACGCGGATATCTGGATCAAGTAGAATAATTGTACGAAACGTACAAAACAAACGACAACAAACACATTCTGGCGTTTAATCTTAGGCGCTTACGCGCCAACATCGACAAAAAATTAGGGTAAAACAATAAATTATGGCAGATAAAGTGTTTTCGAGTGATAAGGCGCGGGCGAAATGGCGCGAGGTGCTGGATACGGCCGTTGCCGGTGACAATGTGATCATCGAACGGTATGGCAAGCCAGTTGCTGTACTCATTTCCTACCAAGAATTTTTAGGAACAATTGATCAAAGCAAGCAGCTTCATGAAGAAACGGCCGTGTATGAAGGCATAGAGCGGCAGCAGGCCAAAAACGAGTTGCTCGATGAGTTAAGATCTGAATGGATAGCTGGGTGGGCAGAGCTGCGCCGACAGTTAAACCAAGATGGCGGGTTGATGGTCGGCATGAGCAAAGACGAGATAGTCGCCCGCTTGCAGGAAACTCGCCAAGAAATCTTTGAAGCGGAATATGCGCATTTGTATCGATAGCTGCGTATTTATTAGAGGTATCCGGGATGATTTTTCTGATGCGTCAGAACTGCTTGATCAAGTTGGCTCTATAATGCCAGTTGTTATCCCAAGATTGGTAGCACTTGAAGTAACGCGCAATTTATTTCAGCCAATTCATGTTAAAACTTTTTATCAACGCTTTACACAAAATCAACTTGCCTTTATTGTTGATGAACCTGTGCCCCGCGATTTGGTGTTAAAATATACACAATTGGGATTGCCACAAAAAGCAGATGCCTTTATTGGCGCATTTGGAGAATGGATGCAAATAGCTTATCTCATCTCCGATAATCGTCATTTCCTGCGGGAACTGGAAACCAACGCTTACAACATAGTCACACCAGCCGAATTTCTTTCCATATTGACAAAGGGCTAAATTACCATTCCTATGAACTTTTCAAACAAAGCCGCTTTGCGCGGCGAACCGGGTTATGTATGGCGTTCGGGACAGGAGCGCCGCTTGCAAATGATTGCCGATTGGGTTGACCTAAACGGTGCACGCATTCTTGACAATGGCTGCGGACTGGGCACTTATCTGGAAGCGTTTGCCCCCTACAGCAGCCAATGTTTCGGGCTTGAGCTAGAAGCGGATCGGGCTGTTAAAGCGCTGCCGACTGCCAACGGCATCACCATGGGCGTGGGTGAATATTTGCCCTTTCCTGCTAACAACTTTGATTTTGTCTTCAGCAATGAAGTTATCGAACACGTCAACGATGACCGTTTGTATGCGGCCGAGATGGTGCGCGTTTTACGGTCTGGCGGTCATGCGCTGATTTTCTGCCCCAACCGCTGGTATCCGGTCGAACAACATGGCATCTTTTGGCGTGGCGCATACAAATTCGGCAATATTCCACTGGTCAACTATCTGCCCGACCCGCTGCGCAATCGCCTGGCGCCGCATGTGCGTACCTATACGAAACGCAGTTTGTTGGAGCTGTTTGTCGATTTGCCGGTGCGTGTGGTGCACCACGGCCGTATCTTTGGTGGCTATGACAATATCGAAGCGCGTTGGCCGGAATTCGGCCGTTGGCTGAAAAAAACGTTGTATGCTGCCGAAAAAACACCTTTTTCCGTGCTGGGCATTTCGCATATGCTGGTGCTCGCAAAAGCGTAGCCTCCACAACAGACTCTCCTTAGGGCTTTGCCAACTAAATTGTTTGCGTTTGTAGTAACCGCTTCAGCGGTAAAGCGGCTAAAGCCGTTACTACAAACCTCATAAAGAACTTAGTGAAAAGCGTCAAAAAGTTGACTTGTCTGCATTATTTAGTGTAAACTTATCTTTGTTAGTTCATTTAACTAACTAGAGTTATTTAGTTAAAAAGAAACACTATCTGCCTCGGCGTACCGTACGACGAAACCCACGCCGAAGCCAATAAATGAATGCAAATTGGTGGTCGGATTGCCAATCCGATTGACAATGGAGAAAAGTTAATGCGCTACGGCCGTTTCGATAACCAAACCCGTGAATATATCATCGAACGCCCCGATATTCCCGTCTCGTGGACCAACTATCTGGGTGTCAAAGACATGTGTACCGTCATCTCCCACAATGCCGGCGGCTATGCATTTTATAAATCCGCCGAACACCGGCGTATGACTCGTTTTCGCCCGAATGGTGTGCCCCTGGACAGACCTGGGCATTACATTTATATACGCGATGATGAGACAGGTGAATATTGGTCGATTTCCTGGCAGCCCGTCGGCAAAAGCTTAGACAAAGCCAATTATGAAGTACGCCACGGCCTCTCCTATTCCAAATTTAGCTGTGATTATCAAGATATCGAAGCCAGCCAAACGCTTTTCATTCCTATTGATGATCCTGTTGAATTATGGGATGTTGTGCTCAAAAACAAAAGTAGTCGACCGCGCCAACTGAGCGTTTTTTCGTATCTGGAATTTTCTTTCCTGCATGTCGATATCGACAATCAAAATCATCAAATGAGCCTTTATGCCAGCGGCAGCAGCTATGCAGATGGCATCATTGAATACGACTTTTTCTATGAACCGGATGTCTTCCATTTTCATGCTGCCAGCTTTGAACCCGACAGTTACGACTGCGTGCGTGATACATTTCTGGGCAGCTACCACACCGAAAGCAATCCCAGCGCGGTCGAACAGGGTTTTTGTCACAACAGTGCGCAGCTTACTGGCAACCATTGTGGCGCCTTGCACAAAAAATTGACGTTGCAGCCCGGGGAAGATTCACGTTTGATATTTATGTTGGGGGTCGGTTCACGAGCGAGTGACGGTTTCGCCATCAAAGTCAAATATTCACAGTTAACGGCCGTTGACCAGGCCTTTGCCGAATTAAAAGCCTATTGGGACGAAAAAACAGCCCATTTCCAATGCCAAACACCCCATGCCGGGCTGGACACGATGATCAACACCTGGAATTTGTATCAAGCCGAAACCTGCGTGACCTGGTCACGTTTTGCTTCCTTTATCGAAGTAGGCGGCCGTACCGGTTTAGGTTTTCGGGATACGTCCCAAGATGTGATGAGTGTCGTCCACAGCAATCCCACAAGAGTTGAGCAGCGGCTGCGCGAGCTGTTACATGGCCAGGTGCAGGCGGGGTATGGTTTGCATTTGTTTGATCCCATCGCTTTTGAACCGCAAAAACCGCAAACTGCCAAATTACCAACCGTCGTACCCAACCCCACGGTGGCTGACATGATTCATGGCCTGGAAGATGTATGCGCCGACGATGCGCTCTGGTTGGTTGTGGCCGTATGCGATTTTGTAAAAGAGACCGGTAATATTGGTTTTCTGGATGAGATCGTACCTTTTGCCGATGGTGGTTCAGCGACTGTCTATGACCATTTGCACCGCGCCTTAGATTTTTCGGCGCAGTATGTGGGCGCAAGTGGCATATGCCAAGGGCTGCGAGCCGACTGGAACGACTGTCTTAATTTGGGCGGCGGCGAAACCAGCATGGTTTCTTTTATGCATGCCTGGGCGCTGGCAGCGTTTATTGAGGCGGCGGAAAAAGTCGGCAATTCCGCAGATGTCACCCATTATCAAAGCATGTTGGACAATGTGCGTGACGCTTGTGAACGTGAATTATGGGATGGTGACTGGTATTTGCGTGGCTTCACGGGCAAAGGCAAAAAAATCGGCACACATGCCGATGCCGAAGGCAAGCTTTTCCTGAATGCCCAAAGCTGGGCGGTGCTGTCGGCTGTGGCCTCCGAGGAACGGGCCGTGCAGGCCATGGACGCTGTGGACCAATATTTGTATTCACCTTTCGGCCTACATTTATTATGGCCAGCTTACACACAACCAGATGACGACATCGGTTATGTGACGCGCGTCTACCCTGGCGTGAAGGAAAACGCCTCCATTTTCAGCCATCCGAACCCGTGGGCAATTATCGCGGAAACGAAATTAGGACGTGGCACCCGCGCGATGAAGTTTTATGACGCCACACTGCCCTATAATCAAAACGAGATGATCGAGATCCGCGAGGCCGAGCCTTATTCCTACTGCCAATTTGTGATGGGTAAAGACCATTCCCACCATGGACAGGCGCGCCATCCCTGGTTGACGGGCAGTGCAGGTTGGTTTTATACGGCCGTAACCCGTCACATCCTCGGTATCCAAATCACATTCGATGGTCTGGTCATCGACCCGTGCATTCCAGCCGATTGGCCTGGCTTCAGCGTTACCCGCCAATGGCGTGACGCCACCTACCATATCGAGGTACAAAATCCATCCGCTGTAGAAAAAGGGGTGCAGACGGTTCGCTTAAACGGAACGGCCGTTAGCGGCCCCATCCCGCCCCAAAAAGCAGGCAGCGTAAACAAAGTCGTTGTTGTAATGGGTTAGATATAGTGCGAATTGCGTATTGCTTGGTAATTTTTGATGACACGGATAAAAAGAACTCGGATTTATCAAAATTCATATCCGCGTTCTCTTCTATCCAAGTCATCAAAACCTTTCAATTGTGACTTAGCCACATTATCGCGTTAATTCACAAAATGTGGGCAATAAGCGTTAATTTTTATCAAAGATTTCGCCGATTACGCAGATAAAGCAAAAAATCTGTGAAATCTGCGTAATCTTTGATGATCTAATTGGCGTGTTTTCACGTTATGCAATAAAAACTAAGCACCACTTCGTCTGGAGAAAAAACAATGGTACATACAACCACAACACAAAAAAATCTAAAAGTCATTATCTTAGCCGCCGGCAGCAAAGTTGTTGGCCCCAATTCAGAACCGATGGTGCTGCAAACATTGGGCGAGCACAAAATTCTGGATTATGTAGTACGTAACGCACAGCAGCTTGTAGCGCCCGCAGACATCACCATTGTCGTCGGGCAGCACGCCGCAGAAATTCAGGCACATTTGGGCCCAAACTTCAACTATGTGACCCAGGCGAAACCGTTAGGTACCGGGCATGCTGTCTTGCAGCTGCATCCCCATTTGCAAGGTTTCCAGGGTGATCTGCTGATTTTGTATGGGGATACGCCCCTCTTTCGCGGCGCATCGATTCGGGGGCTGTTGAAACGCCACACGCTGCGCCAAGCGGATCTGACACTGCTGGCGGCTGTGGTCAAGGGGGAGTATGCCTACGGCCGTATCATTCGTGACAGCAACGGCCGTATCATGGACATCATCGAAGCGGGCGAAGCATCAACGGCCGTACAAGCCATCCGCGAACTGAACGTCGGCGCCTACGTCGTCAAAGCCACAGCCATCTTCCCCGCCCTGCAAGCCCTGACCCCCTCCCCACACGATGGCGAATATCGCCTCACCGACAGCGTCTACCAGCTGATTCGCTCCGGTCTCGTCGTCGAAAGTTACCAAACCTATGATGAAGATGAAGTCCAGGGCATTAATACGGCATCCGACCTCGTCAAAGCCGAATTCATCCTCGAAAAACGACTTTACCGCCCGCGCCACAATGCCGGCCAACAGCATGTCAAATTCGGCACCGGCGGCTGGCGTGCGATCATCGGCGAAAGCTTCACCCTCACCAATGTGCGCCGCCTCTGTCAGGCGCTCGCTAACGAAATCATGCGCCAGGGACAAGAAAAACAAGGCGTGATCATCGGCTACGACCGTCGCTTTTTGGCTGACCGTTCCGCCGAAGCCGCCGCCGAAGTGTTCGCCGGTAACAACATCCAGGCCACCATCTTGATTGAAGATGCGCCCACCCCGCTGATCACCTACGCCACCGACCTGGAAAATTCCGCCTTTGGCCTCGCCTTCACCGCCAGCCACAATCCCCCTGAATGGAATGGGCTGAAAGTGTTCCACGGTGATGGCTCCTTACTTCTCGATGACGAAACACGCCAGATCGAAGATGAAACCAACGCCATGAGCATCAACGACGTGGTGCGCATCGATTTGGATGTGGGGCTGGCGGCGGGCATCATCCAGCGCAAAGATTACACCAATGCCTACGTCGATGCCGTCGAAGCGTTGATCGACATGGACGCGATCCGGCAAGCCAACCTGCGCGTTATCGTCGACCCCATGTATGGCGTCGGCCAATTGACATTGGGCATTATCCTTACCGAAGCACGCTGCCGCGTCACCTTCATCCATGAACGGCGCAACCCTTTGTTCGGCGGCCGCTCACCCGCTCCCGATTTGGAGGCACTGCGCATGTTGAGCACCTATGTTGTCGAAGAAAAATATGACCTCGGCCTGGCCACCGATGGGGACGCCGACCGTATCGCCATCGTCGATGAACAAGGCGAATACATCTCGACCAACGATATTTTGCTGCTGCTCTACTATTATTTGCACGCAATACGCGGCGAGCGCGGCGCTGTCGTGCGCAATTTAGCCACCACCCATCTACTCGATCGCCTGGCGAACTTGTTTGGCGAAAGCAGCTATGAGGTACCGGTAGGCTTCAAACATATCGCTTCTGGCATGGTGGAACACAATGCTTTGCTAGGTGGCGAATCCAGCGGCGGCCTCACCATTCGCGGCCACATCCTGGGCAAAGACGGCATTTTTGCCGCCGCCTTGATTATCGAGATGTTGGCACGCACCGGCAAAACCATCGCACAATTACGTGAGGAAGTTTACAAATTAACCGGTCAACTCTATTCAGTCGAAGAAAATATGCCCGCCACGCCCGAAATGCGTGTCCTGATCCCCAAGCGCGTCGCCGAAACCACCATCACCCACATCGGCGAACACAAGGTTGAGCGCATTTCTCAAATGGACGGCATCAAGTTCTATCTGGAAAATGACAACTGGCTGCTGCTGCGCTTCTCCGGTACGGAACCGGTTCTGCGCATGTTTGCTGAGGCGGATACGGCCGTAAAGGCACGTGAATTATTGGATTATCTGAAGCAGTTTGTCTTGGTTACCTGAAATAGACAATCAGGGGGCTATGCAAGCTGAAAAATAATCCCTGATGCCCTGCTCTACCGGATTTCACGGGTTGCTGTCTCGAAGTCAAGTGACAATCCCTCGCCTGCAAAATCGATCTCAAATTGACTGCTGCCAAACTCTGTCTGTGAATACGGATTGTCCCAGCGTGGATAGTCGCGCAGTGGAATCTCTTCACTGTCTAGCGTCAGCGGATCATCCCAACTGAATGCAATCAATCCATTACCGGGTGACCCAAACTCGACCGACAAGCCATCCACGTCAAGCGGTGCGTTTGTAATTGCTTCGATAAATTCCTCAAACGACCCATCATCGGCCGATCGACCCAATTGTGTCAACCACACGTTTTGGTTACCGAGCGCGATAATTTCCTGATCGGCATCTGGCCCTTCCGTTTGCCATTCATATGGTTCATGGGAATAGAGGGCGATGTAGGCGTCTCCTTTACGGCCGAAAATCCAGCCGCCCCCCTCCTCAACCGGCACTTCGACCACCTCATCAAATGCCCAGCGCGGGAACAGCGCATGCGTAAACGCGTAATGCCGCGCTTCCAAAATGCTTGGGCTAGGATGGCTGTCGATGTCATAGAGCGAGATCAGCACATTGTCGTATTGTGCCGTGCGCGGCATCCGGCCTTGCCCCGCCCAGTAATTCGGCCGATCCTTGTCCTCAGCCATCGAATCGGGATTGGTTACAAAGACAACCGCATACGGATCAAGCGTCGCTTGCCAGATATGTTGCTGATACCCTTTGTTGCCCTTGAGATAATCCTGTGCACTCGATAACATGTACTCCGGTGTGCGATACGTTATTTTGTTGACTTCTGACATGACATTTCCGTTTGGATCGGGGTTGAAGATGGTGCTGGCCTGGCTGGCAATGCCCAACGATTGCAGCACCCCGGCCAGGTCTTTCAGTGCAGCAAAATCGGGATAATGCCATAAACCCCACTCATCGGCGGCCGTTAACGTCAAATCGATCACCTTGGGATCGGTAAATGCACCCATGCCAAACCAAACTGGCGCATCCTCGATGTTGTCAAAACTGAGACCCCATTGCGCGGCTGCTTCATCGGTCACCGGAATCGAGTGGCGCTCGTAATTCCAATACTCATCCGGCATATCCTGCGCAATAGCCTGAATCACCGGTGGAATCTCGTAATTGTCGCTCGTCACCAGCGAAGCGGAACCCATGTCGGTCGATTGGAAACGCCCCAGCCCCCACGCTATCGCCTGTAAATTCATGGCGCTGTCACCCGCACCGCTCTTGATCGCAGGCGCAGTGATGCGACCATGCGGCGTGCCATAGATACCGTAGTACGAATCGACGGCGATATCGAACAACAGCAAGTCGATCAATGCCGCTGCTTTGGTCGCCAATTCTTCGTCTTCGGCGAAGTCGACGAGGTTCATCAAGGCGGCAATGTTCATCCGGTAATAGGTGCTGGAATCCCATTCAGACATGCCGGTGCGCGAATGCCAGTCGATCCAGTGCATGATCTTCTCGCGGGCGTGTGCCATACGCCATGCGCCCGTTTCGCCGTTGTTGGTGAATGTCTCGTCGGGGAATAGTTGGCCAGCCAGGAATTCGGCTGAATGCGATAACATCTGGTGATTCTCTGTCCACATCTCGGTGTAAACCGGATTTGGTTCATCCAGCCAATACTTGAAATCAAGGATCGCCTGTTCGATGTCGCTGCGCTGCTGCTCGGTGAGCTTGTCACCGTGTTTGTAGTAGAGACGCAGCAAGCTGGTCATCGTGAAATCGCCCGTATCTTCGCCGGAATTGACGTGATCGATGGCGGCTTGCAGCGCAACTGCGTTGATTTCTGTCTCAGGATCGTGTTCTAGTTTGATAATGTCGGTCCAAATGCCGCCGCGCTCATCTGGTGTTTCTTTTTCGGCGACATACTGGAAATACAATTCGCGCCGTTCTTCAAATGTCTCCGCCAGTGGTTCGGTATGAAAGATGGGATCGTCCGGCTGTGGTCGTGCCGGAACAGGATCGCCCTCTCGTGTTTCTGGCCATTTTGGCTGTGTTGCAGTTGCAAAATAAACGATGATGCCGGCAATGATCAAGAATCCAATCATGCTGAGGCAACCAATTCCCTTCTTACTCATTCTTCAAACCGTTCCTTTTTGTTATGCTTTACTGGACACTAGTAGTCCATCAAACAAAGTTTGACTGATGGTTGTAAAACCCTTTGGCAAATCGTTCCGCTGCGATTTGCCAAATCGCGCTACCTGCAACCCGACAAGTCTAGAATTTACCAGACTCCAGTGCTTTAGTTGATTTCACGGCGCCCGTTTTGCCAGTCGAGGGTCAGGGCATGATCTTCGTGCTGGATTGTGATCGTTTCGGCCGAAAAATCGGCCTGCACATATGGGTTCTCATAACGACCGTATCCAGCCAAACGCACTTCGCGCCCATTCTGTCGCAAAGCTCCCTGCCAACCAAATGACAGCTTCCCCTGTGACGGCGATTCATACATCACATCTGTCCCGCTGAATTCGAGCCGCGCACCTGTGATGCGTGTCATAAACGTCTCAAAATCGCCATCGTCCGCGCGGCGACCCAGTTCACAAATCCAGATATTGCGCTT
>CAYGMR010000038.1:12435-18984 GCA_964350725.1 uncultured Ardenticatenaceae bacterium
CAATAATCTCATTACGCGATTGTTCACTTGTAGCATCTGTCTGCCAACGATACGGCCGTTGCGAATACAACGCCAGATAACCATCGCCCTTGCGTGCAAAAATCCAACCAGCGCCTTCGAGCACAGCATCAAACGCATTGCAGGGTAACCACGCATGGGTGAAAAAATGGCGCGTTGGCACGTATAACGCCGGTTTGCGATGCAAGTTATAGACGATGAAAACGACATTCTTGACCTGTGCGGCACGCGGCAACTGTCCCGATCCTTCCCAATAATTGGGCGAGACACCCGCTAATTTAGCTGGATGTGTCGTGAAACAAACGGCGTCTGGCCCCAACGTGGCCTGCCAGATATGCTGCTGGTCACCACCATAACCGGGTCGATAATCCTGCGCACAACTGAGCATGTAATCGGGCGTGCGATAGGTGGTGATGTTAACCTGCTCACGGGTGTTGCGACATAAATCCCACTCTAAGACATGGGCAAGTGGTTTCACCAAATGTATCTTGCGCAGGATGTTTAAGAGTGAACGATACGGTTTGAAGGCAGCGAAAAAATGATTGTCCCACCAGTCGAAAGCGTCGAACATGCGCAGGGTCAGCGCAGCCGTGCGTGGGTGCATATATGCTTCAAGCGTCAGCCACAGCATGCCATCTTCGAAATTATCGTAGCCCAGCCCCCAACGCGCACCGTCCTCCACACGAATGCCCATGCGCTGCCGGTTTTCCATTGCCGGACGGGCTAAATCTTGCGCGATGGCGACGATAATCGACGGCACACGGTACCTGCTCAAAGCAAAGGCGATGGCGCTCATGTTATCGAAACCGCTGTATTGACCCATGCCAAACAGTAGTTTCTGCGTGTCGGTGGTGCCTTCGTTCGATGCCCATTTTTTTGTATTTTCGTAGGCACGGCCATGGGTGCTGCCAAATACGCCGTGAAAGCTGTTGAGTGCCATGTCGAGCAATAGCAAGTCAAGCACTATCGTCGCTTTTTGTCGAATCTCGCTGTCTTCGCAAAAATCGATCAGCGACAGCAGCGCGGTGAAATCTTCATCGTAATAGACATGCGACAGCCACTCGCTGAAACCGGTGTGAAAGCGCAAGTCGAGCCAGCGCAAGATGCGGGGGCGGTTGAGCGCCATTTTCTCGCGCCCTGTCTGGCCTGAATTGGTGAAAATGGCATCGGGAAAGCGTTGTCCGGCGAGATAAGCAGCCGCAGCAAACAAAATAGTGTGGTTTTCTGTCCACGTACAGAGTGAATCGACACCGGGTTCATCGGGCCAATATTTGAAATTGAGAATGGTTTCGCGTGTCTCATCGTCGAGTGGGGTTTTGCTTTCAAATTGGTAGAGCAGGCGCAGAAAGGCGTGGACGACGAAGTCGGCGCAATCGTTACGGCCGTCTATATAAGCCAATGCGGCGCGTAGGATGCCGAGATGGGGTGTGTCGCCATTGGCCAGCCGCGCCAACTCGAAGTAGGCGGGTTTGGTGTTGCTGGGTGCAGGATTTCGGCTGATATGTGCGAACAATTCCAATCGTCGCGACTCAAAATCCCCTTCTGGATAGAACGAATAAACATCCGACACCGGTTCAGTCGGATAATCTTTGGGGGCTGAAGACTCAGTCGCTATTTGATATTCGGCCGAATTGTGTACGGTTGCCATTGATCACACCTTGTAACTCCACACTGCTGTAGATTGAAATCTACAGCTAGGGGGGGGAGTGCGCTGAAGCGCACTGTAAACGGCCGTTTTTAACATGCATTAGCATGTTTCTTGTCATAGCCGATGAATTCATTCATTGGCAAGCCTACACCTTGTACAGCACGTCAATGTAACGGCGCAGCAATTCGCCAACCATGCCACGCATCGGCATCGTCGCTGCCATGCCGTAGACCGGTGCCATCCCCCCACTCACCTCTGGATTAGCTTTGACCGCCTCGACCGATGCTGCCAAATCAGCCAGAAAACGTTCGGGCACGCCCGACTGCGTATGGCGCAATGTCACGGCAATGTGAACGGCAACGGGTTTGTGCAGACCGTTCAGGCTCCAACCACGTTTACCCATCTCGTCGAGCACCCGGTAGATATCAAGCGTCGGCGACGCAAAAGCGATCACCCACAGTGGATCACCAAGCACGCTTAGTTCGGGGATGCATTCGATGCCTTCACGGATGATATCGGCCGTTTCCAATATCTTCCGCGTCGCATCCAAATAACCCGCCTCGCCCATGCTGACTAACGATGCCCAACATGCGGCACTCAACGCTCCGGGACGACTCCCTGCAAACGTCGGCGAGAAATATAGGCCGCCTGGCCAATCGGTGGCCGTGAAATATTGGTAACGTCGCAGTTCCAGCCCGCGATACAAGACGACCGATGTACCTTTGGCTGCGTAGCCGTATTTATGCGTATCGGCCGAAATCGAGGTGACACCCGGCAAGCGAAAATCGTACGGTGGCACTGGATAGCCTAACTTCTCTGCCCATGGCAGCACAAATCCACCTAAACATGCATCCGTGTGAAAGCCAATGCCGCGCTTCCGCGCCATTTCAGACAACTCCACAATCGGGTCGATCGTGCCGTGTGGAAACGCGGGGGCTGAGCCGACCATAGCAATTGTGTTACGTGTAATCGCCTTCTTGGCAGCTTTGATATCGGCGCGATATTTGTTGTCAACCGGAATCTTCTTAAGACGAATGTTAAAATAGTCGGCAGCTTTGTCGAACGCCACATGCGCTGTCACCGGCGCGATCAATTCTGGTTTTTTGATGCCGCGTTTGTCCCGTGCCCAATCGCGATAGGTGCGCATTGCCAGCATGATACTTTCCGTGCCACCAGACGACACAGTACCACAAATCTGGTCTTCTGCTTTGCCGCTCGTCACCGCTTGTGCGCCGAGCATATTGGCCGTCATCGCTACAATTTCGGCTTCAAACTTGGTGCCGCTGGGCCACACGTCGGCATGTAATGGGTTCACCTGCGAATTGATCGCGTAAATTTCGTTTAGGAATTTGATGTGTGCCTGATCACCATTGTAGACTGCACCAGACACAAAGCCATCTTGCCAGCGGTCTTCTTCGCGTTCGTTTAAGGCGTTCATCCAGCCCAGAATATCGTCGCGTGCCACGCCGTCGGCTGGAAGCTGGGCAAAATCGGGAAACTCGTCGCGGTATGGCTTGAGATCGTCTTCGAGATCGCCCATGATATCTTCGTAGGACGATTCGATTTGGCGTTTGATGGCCGGTATGCGTTGAGCGATTTTTTCAAATGCGACTGTGACGCGTGGCGAATTGATTTTGGTCAGTACAGTTTCGCTAAGTTCGGTAATGTCCATGGATAGTACTCCGTTATTGCTTATTCAACCGCGCATGCATGCGGCTGTGTACTTTGTAAATATTGAGGAATTCGCGGTAGAGATCGTCGTAAATCACCCGATTATCCGCATTCGGTACAAACGTTTTCGTAATCAACACTTTGTCGCCAATCTCTGCCAAATCGAGATGCCCAAGTGCCATCGATGCCAATAAGCCCGCACCGCGCGTGTTAACTTGTAAGGGATTGTCGATTTGATGAATATGACGGTCAAGTACATCGGCCATAATCTGACACCACAAATCAGACAATGCGCCACCGCCAGTCACACGAATGTCGGGCAAGCGCCGTTTGACAAACTTCTCGACGTGAGTCAGGAGCCATTTTGTGTTGTAAGCCACGCCTTCAAACACAGCGCGTGCCATGTGCGCGCGCGTCGTGCGCAGCGATTGGTTGAAAAAGCCGCCACGAATGACGTGGTCATCGACCGGTGTCCGCTCGCCGTAAAGCCACGGCGTGAAAATCAAACGGTCGCTGCCGGCCGGAATGGTGGCCGCTGCTGCGTTGAGCCGCTCGTACACATCAGCGGGTCGCTCAACTGTGCCCAGCGCATCGTCGGGATACAAAATCTGGTCGATCAAGTATTCGACGCACGCGCCTGCGCTCTCCTGTTCATTAATCAGTAAATAGCGCTCTGGAATTGCCGATGGCAGCGACGCCATGTTATGAAACAAATCGGTTTTCTTGGATGGCATGTGGCAAATCAGCCACGATGACGTGCCCAGATAGAGATGTGGCTCAAAATCGCCGACTGCGCCGGAACCAATGGCGGCTGAGTGCATGTCGGGCGTGCCGCCGATCACCTGCACAGTGGGATCAAGACCCCACAATTTAGCAATTTCGGACGAAATCGATCCCAATATATCAGTTGCCCGCATCAAATCAGGTAATTTATCGCGCTCGATACCGGCTAACTTGAGCAATTTTTCACTGTAATCGACGGCCGACAAATCGCGATTGTCGGTTACCCAGTGCAAGGTGATCGAATCATATGTCGCGGCATACTTTCCGGTCAGGCGCAAGTTGAGGTAATCCTTTGGTTCCAGAAACTTGTATGTCTGAGCGTAGATGTCAGGGCGTTCATGCTTGATGAACAGGATATGGGCGATGGAATCTTTGCCGCCCAAAGTCGGTATTCCGGCTGTCAGTCGCAGCCACGTGACTAATTTGCCCGGCCCGTAACCGGCAACATTGATCGTACTACTCGTGATTTCTTTGACATACGGTGCACCGCGTGAATCCATCCAGTTGATGGCTGGCATCAACGCTTGCCCGTTCGCATCAACAGCGACAGTTCCTGACCATTGGCTGGTCACGCTGATTGCTTCGATATCGCTCGTTGGCACGTGATCGTGGCTCAACAATTCGCGCGTGGCGGAGTCGATGGCTCGCCACCATTCAGCTGGGTCTTGTTCAGCACCGCCGCCGGGAAGCAAGTTCATGCCCGTTGCACGCCGGGTCTGGGCGATGATGTCGCCGTCCATATTCATGATGGCGACTTTAGGGCCGGATGTACCAAGGTCAATAGCAAGGATATATTTCATGTTAGATAAGTAAGTTTTCCAATTCAGATGATTCTGCTTCTAATTCGGTCGAATCCTCACCCGCACGTCGTTTTGCCAGCAGCGTATTGAGTCGCTGATGCAAATCCGGTGTTAGCGGATATTTGCGGGCGAAAAAGAGCGAGATTAGCACCAACAGCACTGGAACGACTACAAAAATCAAGCGGAGCACCAGAATAAATTCGTCTGTCTGCGGCTGTTCGATCAGCTTTTCTGCGCCGTCGATAATTTCTTCAACCGGTTGAACATAACCTGCCCACTCGATCGACATACCAACGGCGAACAAGGCAACGGCCGAACTCAGTTTGCGAATGAACGTGATCAGCGCCGCGTAAATGCCCTCTCGCCGTTCACCCGATCGCAATTCATCCACGTCGGGAATGTCGGGGAAGATGGCAAACATCATCACGACCACGCCGCCTGTACCCAGTCCGATGATCGCCGCGAGCAGGTAAACGACGATGGCATGTTGTCCCGGTGTGACGAGGAAGCTGAGAAACATACTGAACAAAAACACAACAGCACCAACCATAAACGCGTACCGCTTGCTCGTTCGTTTGCTCAGCCACGCATAAAACGGCAGCGAAATCACCTGAAAGATCAACAGGCCACCAGCGACAAAATTGGCTTCGTCACCGCGCAGAATGTAGTATTTCATATAGAAGATGACGATGCTGCTGACGGTGTCCATCGCTACAAACGCTGCCAAATACATGAGCAATGCATAGACAAATGTCTTGACTTTGAATGGCTCGATGAACGCGATGCGCCAATCAAATTCGACCTGTTCCTTCTGAAATTCGGGACGTTCCTTGACCGCAAAGAAAACGAAAATGAACGGAATCGCGAAAAACAGGCCAAAGAAAATGCCCATCGCCAAATACCCTTCACGCAGGTTGTCGAACTGCTTGACAATTTCGAGCGGGATCACAGCGGCGAGAATGGAGGCGATGGTCGAGAAAAAGATGCGTACAGTACTCAGTGATGTGCGTTCATTGTAGTCGAGCGTGATCTCAGATTGTGCAGCGTTGTAATTGAGCATGACGATGCTGACCACCGTCGAGAAAAAGAGGTAGCTGAGCAAGACGAGCGCAAAACGCTGCCAATCGGCCGAAACCGTGTACGGATAAAATAGCGCAATAAACGAGAAAAATACCAGCGGAATGCCGATTAGAAAATAGGGACGCCGCCGCCCCCAACGCGTCCGCGTGCGATCGGACAGCAAGCCTTCAAAGGGGTCAGTGATCGAGTCGTACACTTTGCTGATCAAGATCACTGTGCCAGCCAGTGCCGGACTGAGCCGGACGACATCGACGAGGAAGATCAGGTAGTAGAAATTGACGACGACGATCGAGCCCCCACCATAAATGTCACCGACACCATAGCCAATGCGCCGTGCCCAACTTAGTTTGGGTTCGCTGTTTGTAGTTTGTTTTACGCTTGCTGCCATACTGTCTCGTTAAGGTCCACTGTTACTTTAGCCCTAATAATCCGGCTGAGGCTCGCATTCATCTGTATTGTCATGCATGATTGTTTTCTGTTTTGATGATTGCGGGTTGTCCCGTTACGGCCGATTCGTACACGGCTTCCACCGCCGCCAAAACCGGCAAC
>CAYGMR010000039.1:0-1914 GCA_964350725.1 uncultured Ardenticatenaceae bacterium
TGTTATCGGGCTTGTCGAGGATACGGATTTTGCGCCTGTCAGCTCAGCGATTAACAACGCTTCACAACCGCTGCTAATTGAACAGGACATGCTGCAATTTTGGGAAACGGCCGTTTCCCAAACCAATCCCCTCACCCATACGATTAATGGTCATACGAGCGTAACGGCCGTATTTGAAGCCGAACTATATACAATTGAAACAAACGTAGACGGACATGGCAGCATCACAACTGCCCCCAGCCAAGAATTTTATTTATATGGTGACGAGGTGATTTTTACAGCAACGGCCGATCCTGGCTGGGTTTTTACAGGTTGGCAAGGAAGTTTGAACGGTCTCAACAATCCAACCTCGCTCATCATCACTGACAACCAGCTGGTTGCTGCCCTATTTGAATTGAACCAGGCACCTGTCATAGAAACCATTCCTGACCAGACAGTAAAACCAGGGCAAAACATCACTTTTACGGTGACGGCCGAAGACCCAAATAACACCATTCCAACACTTACAGCTATTGACCTACCAGAAGGTGCAGAATTTGTTGATAATGGGGATGGAACGGCCGTATTTGATTGGACACCCTCAGCAGCAGATCTCGGTCAATATCAAATTGCCATTATCGCGAACGATGGTGAACTATCAACAGAACAGACTTTCACGATACACGTAATTCCCCACCAAAATTGGCTGCCCGCCATTTTCAATTAACGGCATGGTAGGGTTTTGGCGCGCCAAAACCCTACCACGTTACCTTTTCCAGCTTTGTTGTGTATGAATGCATAACAATTGACCCGATATTACAGTGATGGTCGCTTCGTCTACGATCATCATATTACTGACACCACGCGCGGGCCCAGAAGCCAAAGTCTCTTTTTTTAGATTCCATTGCAAGCCATAGGTTGAATCAATTTCCACATCCCCCCCCAACGGTATCAATGAAACTGTATCACCACGCTGACCACGAACGGCCGTTTCACCATCAATCAACCAGGCGCGTTCAAAAGGGGTCATCAAGACAACAGAATGTCCTTTCAATTGCGGATGCATTAACAGCAACACATTTGCCAAGGTTTGATCCAAACGCCCACCAAATGCCCCAACCACAATGATTTCATCTGTGAAATTTTCAGCAGCAAACAGTAGAGCCAACTCAAGATCGGTTTCGTCTTTGCTCTGCGGGTATGAAATCACACGCGTATCGGCAGCTTCAATCCATTCTTTGATAGCATCGCCAACTGAATCCAGATCACCAACGACCACATCAGGTAAATGTCCTAGACGATACAAATGTCCACTGCCCCCATTAGCCGCGATTACGGCCGTTGCTTTTGCCAAGTACGGCCGTAGCCAGCCCACTTGTGGTAAGTCCCCATTCGCAAATAGTAAAACAGTCATAAGTTTGTCTTGTTGTCGTTAATCGAAGCGTCTCAATTTTTCGTAATAGCTTGATGATATGTCAATAGGGATCAATTGTCGAAAGCGTGCGCGGAGAAATTGCCGCTAACCACAATATCGCGGCCTAGTTGTTGGTACTGTAAATCCTCTAGCTGCAACGTTTTCCAATTGGGTAACGGCCGTTGCACAGCATTCAAGCCCCCCAACCACACGGGGACAATCGTCAATACCAACCGATCCACAATCCTGGCATTCAAAAAGCTAGTGATCACTGCCGCACCCCCCTCAACCATCACATGGTCAATCCCCTGACTCGCTAAAAGCAATGGCAGTCCTTGAATATCAACTTGACCCTGCGCATTGGCAGGCAAGCGGAAGACACGCACACCAACTTCTTCCAAATTTTGTTGTTTGCTAGGGTCAGCGTCTAGGGTCGTCACGATCCATGGCTTGCGTTTGTTTTCTAACAAACGTGCATCCAACGGGAAACGCAACTGGCTGTCTAGAATAATTGGCTGTGG
>CAYGMR010000039.1:1953-18612 GCA_964350725.1 uncultured Ardenticatenaceae bacterium
CCTGCAACCAGGCGCACGGTCAAGCTAGGATCGTCAGCTAGCACCGTACCAATACCCACAAGAATAGCATCATGATTTGACCGTAAACGGTGTGTCAGCGCGTAACTGGCTTCGCCACTGAGATCCGTGTGGCTGCCACGTTTTGCCGTAATGGAGCCATCAAGGCTTTGGGCATAGGAGAGTGTGACAGAGGCACGGCCGTTTCGCTGCGCTTCGTTTTTATGCAGATGCTGCCAGAGCGGGGAATGCGTGTTATGAACAAGATCATAATGTCCATTGGCACCCATTGGCTTGTCTTCCAAACTCAACAAATGCTGCATACGTTCGACCTTCGTGCGCAAATAAGCCGCGTTTTCGCTGTTCATATCTGCTTGCAAAGGCACACGTTCACTAACAACAAGGCTGTGTGCCTGCAAACTAGCAATTTTAGTGGGATTGTTTGTCAATAAACGCAAAGAACTCACGCCCAAATCTTGCAAAATCAAGGCCGCCACCGTGTAATCACGTTCATCAGGCTGATGACCTAACATCAAATTAGCATCCACCGTATCGAACCCATCATCTTGCAAATTATAGGCACGCAATTTGTCCAACAAGCCGATACCACGTCCCTCTTGCCGCAAATAAATAATGATGCCGCGTTCTTCCTGCGCCACAAGCTGCAAAGCATTTTGTAGCTGCGGACCACAATCGCAGCGCAAAGAGCCTAAAACATCACCTGTAAAACATTCCGAATGCACACGTACCAATATATCTTCCTGGCCAGCAACATCCCCAACGAGCAAAGCCAGATGTTCTTTGTCATCACCATCATTGCTGTAATAACAAAGTTGGAACTCACCCTGCGGTGTCGGAATGCGGGCACACGTTTTTTGCTTGACTGTTGAAATCATCTAAATGGTAGTTACACAGATCCTCTCAAGGGTTCTCTGTGTTGCCTCCGTGTAGCTCTGTGTGATTTTTGAACTCAGTAAATTATGAAATTTGTGGCGAAAAACTCTAACGCGCACCGTCGAAACCACGCGCCTGCCAGGCGGCATACAACAAAATCGACCCAGCAACGGCCGCATTCAACGATTCCACATGACCACGCATTGGCAGTTGTAACAAGTAATCACAACGCTTGCTAACCAGACGACGCAACCCACTCCCTTCATGCCCTACAACAATACCAATTGGAATATCCAAGTCTGCTGCGCCCAACGGCCGTGCATCCGGTGTCATATCCATGCCCACGATCCACACATCGGCTGCCTGCAAATATTGAATCGTATTCACCAAATTGGTCACCTGGGCGATGAGCAAATGTTCCGTCGCACCCTGTGAATATTGGACAACTGAGGGTGTAATGTCTGGCGCACGGCGGTCTTGCAAGATGATACCATGCACACCACAAATTTCGGCCGTACGCAGTAATTGACCAATATTTTGCGGCCCATGCAGCAAATCAAATAATAGGAGGAAGGGCTTTTCGCCACGCATACGAGCCAAAGCCAACATGTCGTCGACATCGCTGTATTGATATGCACCAACTTCGAGCAGCACACCTTGATGTTTGCTGTCGCGAGCCATTTGGCCCAGACGTTGTTTGTCGATTCTTTTGAAGGGAATATTGCGGGCTTTAGCGGCATCAATGAAAGGAGCCACTATTTTTTTGTCTAACCCTTGTTGCAGCCACAAACGTTGCACATCACGGCGCTGACCACGCAAAGTTTCTAGGACAGGATTACGGCGAATTAAAATTTCAGTCATTATGGGTCTAGAAATCCGGTTTTTTGAAAAAACCGGATTTCTGATTTTATTCAAACTTCCAAATCGTACCGTCGGCGCGATCCTCAAGTACCACGCCTAAATCTTTTAATTGGTCACGAATGCGGTCTGATGCGGCCCAATCACGATCAGCACGCGCTTGCGCACGCATATCCACTAACATGCGAATCAGGCCATCTTCACGTTCGGCATCGCTGCTACGTTCGGCTTCGTCTGGAATGATACCCAACACGTCACCACCTAATTCACGATAAAGTGTATCAATCGCTTCTAATGAGCCTTTGGTTAGTTTGGTGTCTGAATTAAGCAGTGTGTTCACTTGGCGTGTCAGGTCTTGTAAAACAGCGAGCGCTGCTGGCGCGTTAAAATCGTCATCCATTTTGGCGATGAATTGTGTTTTGGCATTGGCCAACAGGTCAGCAACGGCCGTTTCCACCTCACCTTCATCTGCAGACCTTAACTGCTCGCGCACCAACGAAACCGCGCCCCAAATTCGCTGCCACCCCTTAAATGCCGCATCAACGGCCGTTTCAGAAAAGTCAATAGGACTGCCATAATGACTTGACAAAATAAACGTACGGATTGCTTCCGGCCGCCACCGTGCCAAAGCATCTTTAACCGTCATCGTATTGCCCAGGCTCTTGCTCATCTTGACACTTTCAAGCGTTAAAGAGCCCGTCAACATCCAATAACGTGCAAACGTTTCGCCATGTGCAGCTTCACTCTGTGCAATTTCACATTCATTATGCGGGAAAATATTGTCAATGCCGCCGCCATGAATATCAAAAGTCTCGCCCAGATATTTTTTAGCCATCGCTGAACATTCGACATGCCAACCAGGGAAGCCTTCACCCCACGGGCTGGGCCAACGCAAAATATGTTCCGGTTCCGCTTTTTTCCAAAGCGCGAAATCGGCCGGATGATTTTTTTCTGATCGCACGGTTTCACGGCTGCCCTCTTCTTGTTCTTCAACAATACGGCCGCTTAGTTTTCCGTACTCAGGGAAAGAGGAGACATCAAAATAAACAGAACCATTGACCACATAGGCATGTTCATTTTTGACCAACTCCTGGATCATCTCGATTTGTTCGCTAATATGACCGCTGGCACGTGGACTGATGTCGGGGCGTTTGACGCCCAACGCATCCATATCTTCGAAATAGCTGCGCATATAAGTCTCGACGACCTGCATGGGACCAGCCGACATCTGACGTGCTTTTTTCAAGACCCGATCTTCGCCGGTATCCAGCATATGGCCAACATCGGTGATGTTTTGCACATAAAGCACATCATAGCCACTGTAACGCAAATAGCGCACAACCACATCAAAGCTGATATAGGTTTTGCCATGCCCAATATGGGAATTGTCATAGACAGTCGGGCCGCAAACATACATATTAACTTTGCCCGGAGTTAAGGGGACAAATTCTTCTTTTTTACGGGTTAATACATTGTAGATTCTTAGTGTCATGGTTTATATATCCGTTGATTTCAGTTCGGTAGATTTAACTCAAATTTTAGCAAATATCATGCGGCCGGCCGTGGTCTGTAACACTTTGGTAACGACAACGTTGGGGCTGCGGTTCATTTGGGAACGGCCGTCTTCCACAACAACCATTGTACCATCTTCTAAATAACCAACGCCTTGCCCATATTCCTTGCCTTCTTGAATAATTTTAACATTCAATTCTTCGCCAGGTAAATATAAAGCCTTCACCGCATTGGCCAGATCATTTATATTCAAAACCATGACCCCTTGTAATTCAGCGACACGATTCAAATTATAATCGTTGGTCATGATAGGACAATGTAAATGGCGTGCCAGCGCAACCAACTTGCTATCGACTTCGCGTACTTCGCTCATATCCATATCCGTAATCTGAATGGGGATGGGGGTTTCTTGCTGTAACAGCGTCAATACCTCTAGCCCACGACGACCCCGATTGCGCCGCAACGAATCGGCGCTATCGGCGATATGTTGCAACTCCATCAAGATAAAGTTCGGCACGAGCATCGTCCCACGAATAAATCCAGTTTTGCTAATGTCTGTGATACGGCCGTCGATGATCACACTCGTATCTAACAAAATAAAATCATCTTGATCGACTTTTGCGACAGTGTCTGCGGTTTTCGATGGCCGAAAGTTTTTGAGAACCGCTTGCAAATCTCGATTACGCATTGTCAACAACACCACCGCCACATAACAAAAAGCAATCGCCGAAATTAATGGCAAAATCTCACGAAATGGGGACGGTAACAACGAGAGCGGTAGTGAAAACAACGCTGCCGCCACAAGCCCCAACATAATACCAGCAATCAATGCCATCAGTTTTTCTGGCGGCATAATCGCTAAATTCTTTTTGATCGCACGCGCAGGTCGCACAGTAAAATAAGGGGTCAAGATAAAGCCACTGATGGCTCCAAACAGACCGAAAATAACAATAAACAGATCCGTCGAATACCCCAATGTTTTGGCCAGACTGTTCCCAAAAATGCCTAAAATAATACTGCCGACAATGGCCCCTAAGAGCCGGACAAGTAAATCTAAACTGAAACGCATGATAATTCCAAATATATAAAATAAAATAGCGGTAGACAGCCAAACGGGAGTCCACCGCATTCAATAAAACATAACTCAATTTGTTGTCAGATTATCTGACCACCATTTGAAATAAAAATTGAAAAATGATGCCAAAAATGAACGCCCAATAATGAATTTAAGGATCGTAGCACAGGGAGGTGTAAACTGCAAGACAGCGTTTGACTTAAATATCAGCGCCCGATAGAATCGCACTCTGAAGGAATTTATCTGACCCGTCTAAAAAGCGGCTCTTTGGGAATCCGCGAAGTTTGGACGTAGTGTGTAGAAAGTCTATGTTCTACGCCCTACGCGCTATTTGACCCTAAAAAGTTTCATGCTTAATAGAAGAAGGCAGATCGTAGGAGTAATCAAAAACGAATGCGAATCGTTGTAGACACAATGGGGAGTGACAATTACCCCACCCCAGATGTTGAAGGTGCACTATTAGCTGCGCGTGAATTTGGCATTACGATTATCCTAGTTGGCGATGAGACACAAATCAGTACAGAATTAGCCAAGTATGATACTGCTGACTTAATGCTTGAAATAAAACATGCTAACGAAAAAATCACAATGGAAGATATTCCATCACGCGTGGTGCGCGAGAAAAAAGAATCTTCCATGCATGTGGGTATTAATTTAGTAAAACGAGGCGAGGCTGATGCATTTGTTACGGCCGGCAATACGGGCGCTGCTTTAGGAATCGCAATGCTGCGCAATGTCGGGCTCGGCCGGATTCCTGGTATCAAAAGACCCGCACTAGGCGTAATCTTTCCCACCCGAGAACGGCCGTTGCTGATCGACAATGGTGCCAATGCAGATTGCAAAGCGGAATACCTATACCAATTCGGCGTGATGGGCAGTTTGTATGTAGAACGTGTTTTAGGCATCAAAAACCCGCGCGTGGCACTCGTTTCAAATGGCGAGGAAGAAGGCAAAGGCAACCAACTAATCAAAGAAACAATCCCGCTGCTGGAAAATAGCAGACTCAACTATATCGGAAATATCGAACCAAAAGAATTTATGTATGGTGCAACTGATGTCGCTGTGACAGATGGCTTCACGGGCAACATAATGATGAAAATGGCTGAAGCAACCGCTCGCTACATGTCTGACTTGCTTAAAGAAAATATCAAGGCCAATCCAATGACGGCCATAGGTGGTTTATTAACCAAATCGGCTTTTGGACGAGTACGCAAGGTATTAGATCCAAATGAAGTCGGTGGCGCACCACTTTTAGGCGTCAATGGGGTTGTGATCATAGGCCACGGCCGTTCCAATGCATATGCAATAAAACAAGCTGTGGGTCAGGCTAAACGAGTAGCTGAAAATGATATTGTTACAGCAATTGCTGAGGGGATCTAAAGGAACTTTTTTATAATGGAAAATGCATACCTCGACGCCCGCGGTCGCCCGCGTGTTGTCATCACAGGCATAGGCGTCATCAGCCCGTTAGGGCATACAGGGTCTGAAACCTGGGAGGGTCTTTTAAACGGCCGTTCTGGCATCGGCCCCATCACACAATTTGACCCAACAGGCTTACCAGTCACCATCGCAGGCGAAGTTAAAGAATTTGACCCTGCCAAATATATGAGCTTCAAAGAAGCACGCCGCATGTCACGCGCTTCTCAATTAGCATTGTCCGCAGCAGTCATGGCCGTCGAAGACGCCAAATTACCCCAACCATTTCCAGACCCTGAACGCGTTGGTGTTTTAGTCGGTACTGGCGTAGGTGGTTTTGAAGTCGGCGCATCTCAATTAGAGATTTACAATACAAAAGGATATGCCCGCGTCAGCCCGTTTGCCATGACAGGCTTCTTAGCCAACATGCCCAGCCATCATGTCAGCGTGCAATTTGGCACAAAAGGCCCGATAAGCACAGTGGTTGCCGCTTGTGCCACCGGCACTCAAGCAGTTGGCGAAGGCGTCGAGATGATCCGGCGTGGTATCGCGGATACGGTGCTTACTGGCGGCGTCGAAGGGCTTATCCATGTTGCTGCAATCGCTGGATTTGCGCGTATGCTGGCCTTGTCTACGAATTACAACGACCAGCCAGAACGTGCCAGTCGTCCTTTCGATAAAGATCGCGATGGCTTTGTGCTTAGCGAAGGCGCAGGCATTCTCGTCTTAGAGCGCCTCGACCAAGCCATTGAACGGGGTGCCCATATTTACGCAGAGGTTTTAGGCCATGCCTCCTCCTCTGATGCTTTTCACGTCGCCGCGCCTGATCCGGAAGCGGCCGGCGCCGTGCGTGCAATGCGTTGGGCAATTGATGACGCACTGCTAGACATTGATGACGTCGATTATATCAATGCACATGGCACAGCCACAATCGTCAATGATTCCAGCGAAACCTATGCCATCAAAACCTTGTTTGGTGAACGCGCCTACGAAATCCCCGTCAGCAGCAGCAAATCAGTAATGGGGCATGCAATGGGTGCTACGGGCGCGATTGAAGGTATTTTCTGTGCCTATGCCCTGCATGAAGGCATCATTCCGCCCACTTGGAATTATGAAACGCCCGATCCAGATTGCGATCTGGATTATGTACCCAATGCGCCACGCAAAGCTGATTTACACGTCACCCTCTCAAATTCATTTGGGCTTGGCGGCCAAAACGCATGTCTGGTCTTGGGAAAATATTCAAATGGAAAGCAACTACTCAGGTAAGGACGGGAACACGGAGGGACACGGAGAAAAAAGAGTTGCACGGAGCAAATGAGGAATAAGTATTAGAAAACCTCCTGAATCTCTCCATTAAACTCCATACTTGCTCCATGATACTCCGTGTAACTGTTGCCCTGTATAGTTACAACAGAAATACGGATTAGTTACAAAGAATGATTATTTTACGCGATGATAAAAAAATTGAACGCATGCGCAAGCTTAGCCAATATATTAGTTTGCTGGGCATTGCCGTGCTTTTTGGTGGGTTGTTGATCTTGTTTATGGGCAATGAAAATGCATTAGCCATTCAGCTTTTGGCGCTGGCTGCCGGTTGGGCTATCTCCCAGGTTGGCATTTTTTTGAGCCACCGTTACGCTCGTAAACCGCGCCCAGATCAGGTATTAGATGAAACACTGAAGCATGTCGCACGCGACGGCCGTATCTACCATTTTCTACTGCCAGCCCACCACGTATTATTGACACCAACCGGCGTCATCGTGATTAATACCAAATTTCAGATCGGCAAAATTAGTGTGGACGGCGACAAATGGAAACAAAGCGGCATCGGCTTACGTAAATTTTTTGGACAAGAAGGGTTGGGGAATCCGACCAAAGAGTGCGAGCGTTTAATTAGCGCCATGGCAAACTATATCCGTAAAAACGCACCGCAAGTCGAAGAATTGCCGATGGCACCGATGATTGTGTTCACCACAAAGGAAATTGCCCAGTTAGATGTGGCCAATTCAAGCATTCCCGCCATGCATTACAGCAAAGTCAAAGGGTATTTGCGCCAACAAAAAGGCAAATTGGAACCCATGCCCGAAGAGGATTATGCTGCCTTACAGGCAGCTTTTGATCTAAAAGCAGCTCATTTGATTAAGGAACTTGATGGAAATCCGGCCTAATTTACACTGGATCGAAGGCCGTTCTAGCAATATTTACCTTTGTGTAGCTGATGACGGCCTGACTTTGGTCGATGCTGGCATGCCTGGTATGCAAGATGATCTGTTCGCTGAGATTGACCGCTTAGGCTATCAACCCGACGATCTCAAACAGATTCTGGTCACGCATGCAGATATTGATCATGTCGGTGGTTTAGCAGCCATACAAGCAACAAGTGGGGCCAAGGTAATTGCTGGAGCAGAAACGGCCGATTTGCTTCATAAAGGCAAATCCCCTGAGCACCTACCCTGGTTAATGCAATTATTTGTCAATGCATTTGTACGTTACAAAAAAGTCGCCCAAACAGTCATTCAAATCGTAGATGATGGCGATATAGTGTCTGGTTGGGGTGATCTGCAAGTCATAAACACACCAGGCCACACCTTAGACCATATCTCGTTTTATAGTCAAAGCACAGGTGTTTTATTCGCAGGTGATGCACTTAGCACACGCGATGATCGTCTACAACGATCACCACCGCGCATCACCGCAGATGAAGATTTAGCAAACCAATCTGCCATAAAATTATTAGAAATAGCACCAACTCTTTTTGCTTGTGGTCATGGTCGACCACGCCAAGAGCATGATATGGGGGAGTTGATGCAATTGTTTAACCAATTGCGCAACGCAGCATAAACCATAAAAATCCATTGCATTGGTCATAATCAGAGTTATAATTCTCTTCAGTTTGCCCCCAGGAAAAGGCAAACTAAATTTAGGAAAAGGTATCATAAGGAGGGTCATATGCTTCGGCGGTTCAGCGTAAATTATGCTGTTCTCTCAATAGTGCTGGATATGGTTATGACGGCTACAGCCTTGTCAATAGCTATTTCTTTGCGCCCTGACCTCCCGCAGCTCCCACTGCTGATTCCATTACCAATAGTCACATTTCCGGTTTGGATATTCATCTTGGTTCCCATTTTATGGGTGCTGGTGTTTCTGATCACATCGGTTTACGATCCGATTCGTACATATCGTTTCGTTGATGAATTGCAGACAGTTACCTTGGCAGGTTTTTTAGCCGCCATGATCTGTGCCGGTTTGTTTTATTTCACGTTTCGTGATTTTTCACGTTGGCTATTTGTGTCTTTTTTGCTTATCAATTTCACACTCATCGTCGGGTGGCGACTATTTGCTCGCTTGGTCTACCGCTTCGTTCGCATTCCCGCTGCGGAACGGCGCGTTTTGATCATCGGTGCCAGTCGTGTTGGCCGTCAGGTCAGCGATATGATCCGACATTATCATTGGACAGGATTAACTCTGGTTGGTTTTTTGGATGACCAAGCAACTGGCCAAATAAATGGCATTCCAATAAAAGGTGCTGTTTATCAGGCACGACAAGTCATTGAACAAGAACAGGTGAATGATGTGGTGATCGCATTGCCACAACCTGCCTATTCTCGCTTAAATGATCTCGTCCTAGGGCTGCATGATTTACCGATCAATGTCCGTGTCGTCCCTGATTATTTTAGCCTGGCAGTCTACCAGGCACGAGTAGAGGATTTTGGGGGTCTCCCCATGATTAATTTACGTGATCCGGCGCTAAACGAAGTACAGCGCTTGGCTAAACGGCTTTTTGATCTAGTCATCGGTCTCTTCATAACAACATTACTGCTGCCTATTTTGGGCACAATTGCTTTGCTCACATGGCTGGATTCAACCGGCCCGATCATCTTCCGCCAAAAACGTGTCGGGGAAAACGGCCGATTATTCTCGATGTACAAATTTCGTTCAATGGTTGTGGGCGCAGAGAAAATGCAAACACAAGTCCAATCCGTTGACAATCAGGGCAATGTAATTTTCAAACATGCAGACGATCCGCGTGTCACACGCTTCGGCCGTTTCTTACGACGCACAAGTCTGGATGAATTGCCACAGCTTTTTAATGTACTCAAAGGGGAAATGAGCCTCGTTGGGCCACGACCTGAACTGCCCATGCTTGTCGGTCAATATGAACCGTGGCAACATAAACGTTTTGCTGTCCCCCAAGGGATGACAGGCTGGTGGCAAATAAACGGCCGTGCCGACAAACCGCTGCATCTACACACTGAAGACGACATTTATTACATCCAAAATTATTCGTTATGGATGGATTTTTATATCTTACTTAAAACACCCTGGGTCGTTGTACGCGGTAAAGGCGCATATTAATAGGTTGCTTGGCAATATGGTTCGCCTTGTGCTATCTTACTTATTAAGAATTTGTACTTATACAAGCATCTCGAGAGGAGAATATAATGGCATATGAATTTGCTACAGATGAATGGGTTAAAGCATTAAAAGACGAACTCAATAATAGTGCTGGTTACAAAAAAGCAGCGGAAAAATGGGAAGGCGATTTTTACTTTGTTGTTGAAAAAAGTCCCGGTATTCCAGAAGATGTCTATCTTTATATGGATTTGTGGCATGGCGAAGCACGCGATGCTTATCTGGTAGCGGATCCAAGTGCAAAAAAAACCGCTTTTGAACTGCGCGCAGACCTGGATGTTTGGAAAGGTGTGTTAGCCAAACAGCTTGATCCAATCCGCGGCATCATGACCAAAAAATTAAAACTGAAGGGTAACATGATGAAAGTCATCAAAACACCTAAAGCAGCCACAGAATTGGTCGCAGCCGCTAGCCGCATCGACACAACTTTCCCAGCTTAGCCCTTTGACGGAGAACAGAAGACGAAAGATCGCTTTTTCTGTCCTTCGCCTTCTGTCATTTGTCTAAAGCTAACTTGTTTTTGAACCCTTCGTTGGTAACAGATGGTAATTGCAAACGGCATAAACAGTCAAAATGACCCAAGCGGTCAAATTGATCGTAAACGTATAGGCTTGGCATTAGGTGGTGGGGCAGCACGTGGTTTAGCACATATTGGTGTGTTAGCCGTCCTTGAAGAAGCTGGTATTCCCATCGATTTTATTGCTGGCACAAGTATGGGCTCTCTGGTGGGTTCAGCTTATAGTGCTGGCATTAGTGTGCCTGATTTACGCGCGATCGCAGCCACGACTGGCTGGCAGGATATCTGCCGCCCCACTTGGCCACGTAATGGTCTAGTGAGCTTTGCCGCGATGGAAGAGTGGATTATCAACACAGTTGGCGATCTCGATATCCGCGATTTAGCAATTCCCTTTGCTGCCGTTGCCGCCGATATAGAGAGCGGCGAGCGTGTGATTCTCACTGAAGGGCCATTACATCGCGCTGTGCGGGCTAGTTGTTCTGTGCCAGGGCTTGCATCTCCTGTTGAAGTAAACGGCCGTTTGCTTTGTGATGGGGGGGTAGTCGATAATTTGCCCGATTTTGCTGCGCGCCAGCTAGGTGCTGACTACGTCATCGGTGTCGATGTATTTGTGCCTGCCTATCGCACCTATCTGGGACCCCTTGGCGCCACAATGGCTGCCGTAGAAATGTTGGTACAGAAAGCTGGTGGTGGCGACGTGAATGCCGATTGCCTCATCATCCCCGATTTAGTCGATAAAAGTTATATTCGTCTCTCTGATTATCAAGAATTTATCGAAGCAGGCGAACAAGCCACACGTATTGTGCTGCCAGCCATCCTCGACGCCATCTCTGACTCCATACCCCCCTTACCACTGCAAAATGATTTCCTCCATTTGCAGCGGGTCTCCTAATCTAAGATTTATACTTTTTTGCAATCGATCATTTCCACTGCAACGATATCCATGCAGTTGGTTTACAGCAAACTAGGAAAAATAAAAAACGCCGCTCCTGGAACCAGGAACGGCGTTTTTGAAAATCGAGGGTCTACCAAAGATCAGGTAGCCAGAGCATCTTTTGCGATATTCACTATCGCGGTGAAAGCGGCTTCATCGCGCACAGCCAGATCAGCCATTACTTTGCGATCCAATTGCACATCTGCCAGCTTCAAGCCATGGATAAAGCGGCTGTAGCTCAGGCCATTTTGCCGCGTGGCGGCATTAATTCGGGTTATCCATAAGCGACGGTAGTCGCGACGACGTTGACGCCGATCCCGGTACGCATACCAGTACGACTTCATCATCGATTCGTTGGCGCGGCGGAACAACTTACTACGAGTGCCCCACTGGCCCTTAGTCATATCAATAATTTTTTTATGGCGACGTCGGGTTACAAACCCACCTTTTACGCGCATTGTTTTACTCCTCGCATTTCTCGGAGCCTGGACACTCAAGCATTTTCACCGAGGCCAGGCAGCGAATGATAAACAAATTTATTATGCCGGTGGATTGGCTTTATATTTACTCATATAGGGCAACAAACGTCTAATACGCTTACGTTCCCCAGCCGAGTCCACGACTAACATTTTACTGAATTGGGCTTTGACACGTTTTGCTTTACGGCGGCGCAAATGGCTTTTGCCGCCTTTTGTACGCACGATCTTGCCCGTTCCGGTCACCCGGAACCGCTTAGCAGCGGCTTTGTACGTTTTGAGCTTATACTTCTTCTGTTTCTTTGGCATTATTTCCCTCATAAAAAAAGCCCTGTTACGGGCTTTAGGATAAACCTGTTTTCAATATACTAAATGTTTCCGCCTGTTGCGGCAACAATTAGCAGCTATTATTATTTTTCATTCAGAGGAGCCAGCATGAGCGTCATGCGCCACCCCTCAAGCTTGGGTCTTTGTTCAACTTCAGCAATATCGCTTAATTGTTCTGCGATGTTATTCAGGGCACGTGTACCAAGTTCGGGATATGAAATTTCGCGAGCTTTAAAGCGCACCATGAATTTTACTTTTTTACCTTCCTCCAACCACTTACGTGCGTTTCTCACACCAATATCAATGTGAAACTCACCCGTACGGGGAGTCAGGCGAATCGTTTTAATCTCAATCTTCTTTTGACTCTTACGGGCTTCACGTGCTTTTTTGGTCTGCTCGTAAGCGAATTTGCCATAATCCATGATACGGCATACAGGTGGTCTGGCATTGGGGGCTACCTCAACCAGATCCAACTCGGCTTCGCGGGCCATATCTTGTGCTTTCCGTGTTTGAACAACACCATGGTTTACCCCGTTTTGGTCAATCAGCATGACTTCGTTGATACGAATGCGATTGTTTGTCCGAAATGTCGGGGCTTCGGCTCTTCGATTGTTGGGTCTACCTCGTCTTTTAATGGTACCTCACTTTATTATTTATTTGGTGGAACCGATCCACATCAGCGTCCACAATATTTTCACCACCAGGTAATCAGATTTAATATTTCCAACTTAGTGGCATACAACAAACAGCCCACTGACTTTTATCAGCAGGCAACAAAATCATAACACAAGTGCAAGTCAACGTCAATGCCTCTTACACTGGAGCTGCGCAGTGTTTTTGTTAACGCACAGCACGCACAATCAGGAGACACGACCTAAGCTTCAGCAGACACCAACAAAAGTTCCGCATATACAACACCGGACAGAAATATTAAGAATCGCAGCTCTTCTTCTAATATGATTAAATTTGCAAGATGAGATTCAGAGCAATAAGTAGTGCAAACATGGCAGCTGATAGAATGAGGACTCGACGCAAATCTTGCCCTACATAAGCATATTCTTGACGAAAGTCTTCGACAGTTGCCTGTTTTTTGGCGGCCCGTTTTTGTGATTTGGTTTTGTGTTTGGGAGCAGCCTGCGCAGTCATTTCGCTGTTTGCTTGAATATTATTGCTAGATGCAACGGCCGTTTCATCAACATTCTTTTTTTTCTTTGCACGTCTTACTTTTTTTGCCATAGTTATTTTATACCTCGCTGCCTATTGTCGCTTTAACTTGTAGGTTTTGCAACTTGTAAGGGGACAACAAATAAATGTGATTCACCCAACGAGCCATTTGCGTTAACTATTGCTAAACGTTCGCCAGTGACGGCATCATAAATGCCAACGGCCGTTTCGTAAGCACCGGCCATCGTGGGGGTGGGCACAAGCACAGAATGAACCTGCAAAACGAAATCGTCTTGCTGCCAACTCCACGAAGGCGCACTCAAAGCATCGTGCTGTGTCAAAATGGAACCGTCGTCGTTGAGGACATGGGTAAACAAGCGCACATCAGTGGCATCGGTTGGCAGATGACGTGGTCCAACGCGAGTGGGGTCTTCGACTCGCCAAATTGTGAGCAGTTCGGCCGTTTCGCCCGGTTGTGACGCATCTGTCAACCATTGGGCATCGAGGAATGCCAAAGCACCATTGAAAGAAACGGCCGTTTTGTCAGCAACCATCGTTTTTAAAACATCTGAGTCTACTTGATACACAGTAAAGGCAGGATCAAGATCATCCGGCCGCAAGCTGAGCGTTTCCACAGGCTGTAAAAACGACATGAATATGGGATGCGGCGGCGTTGATGCAGGGATAATCACTTGTGCAGAAGCTGTGGACGGCACTGCAAAACCAGAACGCGCATCTACCCAACGTAAATCTTGCGCATCTGCACCATTGAGCACCATCGCAATTGAACTGTCATGTGCTGCACCGGGATAAACAGTAGAGATGATTGTGGGAACGGCCGTGTCCAATTGCTGCAAATAGGCCAATTCATTCACCAATGTGTGTTGATAGGCACCACGTACTTCGGGCGAATCACCCCAGCGCACAAAATAGTCTCGCATCGTCACAAAGCCAGCAAAAAACAACCATACAGCCGCCAAACCCACAAAAACAGCACGTTTAGGCAGCTTGAAACGCTTGATCAACCAGTCGGCACTGAAAACAAAGCCAACAGCTGGCAGCATATAGACCGCTGGTAGTGCCGCCAGATTGCGGGTGGTGCCTGCTGTCGAACCAGTCACTAGCGAGGGAATAATGCCGACCAGGAACCACAGCAGTAAGAAAGCATAAGCGGGTCGCCGCCAGCGCCATACACAAAGCAAAATACCGATGATGAAGAATACGGCCGTTACGCCATCAAACACCGCACGTCCGGGAATGTTGTAAGCCAGAAACTGGTCACCAAACCCTTGCCAGATAAAAGCCAAAAACGCCTCTGCTGCATTCTGCAAGATAGGCATGAATTGACCATCACTTATTTGTTGAAGCGGGCCATCTAACATCGAGAGGCGTGTTTGCGAGGCCGGATTATTGGCCAGATAAATAAACATCGGCACAATCAACACCCCGGCCACCAACAACCCACCCAAGACGGGTTTCCAACTATTATGAAATTTTTTGCGATGAAAGAGTGCCAGGTACAACAAGAAAATGGGGAAAACGAGCCAGGCCACACGCGCTGCCAAATAAATGTGCAGCGTAGCAACAAGGCTAAGGGCAAATCCTAACATTAACCAAAATTGACGCTTGCCGCTTGGCGGTCTCATTTCTGCATCAGGCGCAACGATCTGCCAAAAGAACCAGGCTGCCAGGGTCATGAAGAAGGGCAACATGCCAGCTCGTAACGCTTCCCGGCTGGTAGCTAACGGCCAAAAAGAAATTGCGATCAGAACGGCCGTTAACACAGCCACACGCCGATTAAAAGCTTGCTGTGCCCAGGCAAAAACAGTCCCAATCACGGCCACCCCAAACAACACATTCACCAGGCGCAACGCCAACAAATTCTCGCCCAGCACAACCATCATACCCGCAACGGTATAACTGTACAGCGGTTCACTGCCGTAATTCAAAGGGAAATAATAGCGCAAGACACCATCGAGAATTTCAATCGCTTCGCGTCCATGGTTGGCTTCATCGTGAGTCAAACCAGGCGGAATTTCTGCCAGCCGATAGCTGCGCAGCGCAAAAGCCAGCAGAAGTATCAGGAGAATCGGCAGAATTTTTTTGAACATGGAATGGATAATCGTAGAAAATCATTCACAGATTACGCAGATTTCACAGATTTTATCTTTCGCTTATCAATAGATTCCTCTGTGATCTCTGTGCTCTCTGTGGTGAAAATCCCTAAGACACCTTTTCCGCCACGGCGAAGACTTCGCGCTCAAAGAACCAGCGGAAGGGCGGCACATCAAATGCAACGCGGCGCAATGCAGCCATAAGCGCATTTTCTTGACGGTTTTGCGGCGGTGAATCAAGCCAAACGTTGATATTGCCAAAACCCGCTTTTTTCAAAGCCTGGCGCATACTAAGCAAATCTTGTTCGTTGACATGCACGTCTTGGTTAACCGGAGTGATGGCGCGCGGGTCTTTGGGGTACTTTTGCCCCTGTCCCATCAAAGAACGCACGCGCCGTACCCAAGGGTAGGCATATTGATCGTACCATTTGTTGGGGGCGGTATGGATGATGAAACGGCCGTTTGCCTTCAAGACTCGTTTCGTATCCAACATCGCCGCGTGTAATTCCCACGGATATAAATGTTCGACCACATCAAACATCAACACGCGATCAAAATATTCAGTTGGGAACGGCAATGTTTTGGCATCTGAGCGACACACACCAGCACGCAAACTTTGTCCATCAGTCGCGCCGGTAATACGGCTTTGCTCGGCGGTAATCACATCGCGTGTCATCAAAGCCGCCACCTCCGCATAATCAATGCCATATGCTTCAATGCCCAGTTCCATGCAATGGCGCAAAATCTCGCCACGTCCACAGCCAACATCCAGCACACGCATACCGGGCCGCACATCTGCCATCACAAAAGCGTCATTTAAACGGCGTGACAAATGCTGACCTTCCGATTCCAAAAAAACGTCATACCCTTCACAAGCTGTCAAAAAGTATTCTTCTGTATATAAAGTTGAGGGTAAAGACCTCTTCTCATTCGTAGTCATAGGCTAATCTTATCTTATT
>CAYGMR010000040.1:0-18586 GCA_964350725.1 uncultured Ardenticatenaceae bacterium
ATCATAAGAACAAACTGGTTTATCCCCATTTAAACGCGACCACACGATGCGTTCGCCCGGCGTACGCAGGGTTAATTCGGCCACATCCCCACTATCCGTCTCTGGCAACCACAACAAAATGCGTGCATATAACACCATCTCATCTTCATTGCTGGGCCCTCGGCGGCGCATTTGTTGGAAAAAGCGCGTACACAAATAGTTGGAACGCCCTTTACGCACAGCCGCACGCAGTTCAAAAGGCAGACATTCTTGCAGCAGCGGAATATCTTTGTGGATGAGTTGGTCTTGTAAGTTGATGGTATTAGTCGAAACGACCACACGACGGCCGTTTTGCGTGGACCAAAATGCAGCCGGAAGCAAATACCCAATGCTTTTGCCTGTACCCGTGCCCGCTTCCACTAAGACATGGTCACCCAGATTCAATGCATCCGCAACGGCCGTCATCATCTCTTCTTGTTGTGCACGGTATTCAAAACCGGCAAATACCTGGCTGAAATTGCCGCCAGGACGAATCATATCTGCCAGAATATCGATATCCAGGGCAAAAGGATTTTCAATTGGATTGATACTCTCGCCTTCCACTTTCGGCGGGTTAAATAGCCGTCGCAGTTGTCCACGTTGCCGCAATTCGCCATCCTCAAAAGCTGTACGTGCCCGTTCAACCAAAACCTCTTCAAAGAAAAGCGTCTCTGGCCAGCCAATGTTGCTGCCTGCCTGCACAATTTCTTCTAGATGTGCGATGGGCAGGAGTAAGGCACGCTCCCACAAGGCAAGGAACAGTTCAATTGTCAAAATAGCATCGTCGCCAGCGCGATGTGTTTGCTCCTCTGCAGGAAGCGGTAAATGCAAATAATTTGCCAGTGCCTCTAGACCAAAACGACCTGCTTCAGGCACAAGAATAGAGGCCAGCGTTAAAGTGTCTAAATATTGATTACCGACGCCCAAACGTTCTTCACGCAAGAAACCAAGATCAAAACTAACATTGTGTCCCACGAGCACATGATCGCTCAATATGGAGCGCACCCGCGAGCGCACAGTGTACATGGAGGGTGCATCAGCAACCATCTCGTCGTTGATGCCCGTGATACGTGTGATCTCAGGTGGAATGTCGCGCTGTGGGTAAACCAGCGTGGCAAACTCATCCACGATGGCATTATCGCGGAAGGTGATAGCAGCGATTTCGATGATTACATCTTTAGCAGGATTTAAACCGGTAGTTTCAACATCAATAGCGACATAAGTAGTAGACATGGCGAAATTATAGCACATTTGTCTTTGAAAATAGCCACCGATTGAAATCGGTGTCTGATACAGAATGTACGCTAAAGCGCACTAAGTTTGACATCTTCAACCTGCTTCAGCACGTTTTGTATAGCAGCTGATGAATTCATTCATCGGCGAAAGCGACATAGTTGAAATTGCTGTTTCAGTCTACACATGGTATTTCACCACGAAGGCTCAAAGGGCACAAAGATTAAGAATGTTTTCCATTTTGGGACTGTTTACTGATAATATGCATCGAACTAATCTTTGAAAAGGTATTGTCATGTACAAAAAATTACGCGTAACATTTTTAATGTTCACTTTTCTTCTTGCGGCTTGCCGCACATATGCGCCTGAGGGAGAAGCCGTGAATATGCCCACAGCACAAGCGCCAGCAATGACGTTTAGCGAGAACAGCACGTTGTTTGAGATTGTGCCAGAGGAGTCAGAGGCGCGTTTTTTGATCGATGAGGTGCTGCGCGGCGAAGATAAGACAGTTGTGGGCACAACAAACCAGGTTTCTGGTCAGGTTGCTGTTGATTTTGACGATCCAGCGGCCGCAGCGGTGGGGCCGATTCAAATCAATGCCCGCACATTGGTTACGGATAATAATCTCCGTAATCGTGCTATTCAAGGACGCATTCTATTAACGGGCAATTATGAGTTTGTGACGTTTACGCCGACGGCGATCAATGGTTTGCCATCCACAATCAGTTTAGGTGAAGCGGTTGAGTTTGAGATGGAAGGGGATTTGACGATTACGGGTGTTACACAGCCTGTGACTTTTATGGTAACGGCCGTTGCCCCCACAGAAAACCGTCTTGAAGGCAGCGCCACCGCCAGCATCCAACGCCGCCCCTTCGACCTCATCATCCCCAGCGCCACTGGCGTAGCGGCCGTATCCGAAGAGATCATCCTGGAACTAGATTTCGTAGCCATCCCCAAATAATTGACAAATGACAATTAGTCAGTGACCATTAAAAAAAACCCTTGACTCTCCCACTACTGGAGGGTGTATCCTTGTTGTACTTCTGGCCGGAAGCGACATTAATGGACAAAGACTTATGCTCAAGATTGGTGAATTCTCAAAAATAGCCCAACTGCCCGTCAAGACCCTGCGTTATTATGCTGAACGCGGCTTACTGCGCCCCGCTTGGATTGATCGCTTTAGTGGCTATCGTTATTACACGCTGGCGCAGTTACCACGACTCAACCGCATTCTGGCGCTCAAGGATTTGGGTTTCTCATTGGATCAGATCGAATATCTGCTGCACACAGAAATGCCCAATGACGAACTGCGTGGCATGTTACGCATGCGTCATGCCGAACTGGAACAACATATCCATGCCGAACAATCACGCCTGAACCGCATTGCAGCGCGTTTGGATCAAATCGAGCGTGAAGATCAACGTCCTGCTTATGAAGTGGTGCTCAAGCCGGTAGCAACCCAACGCATTCTCGGTATCCGTGACACTCTATTTGATTACAGCGAGATCAATGTGTTGTTTGCTGAACTCGACAGTTACTTACAACAACATCGTCAACTGCCTCCCCCGACAGTACCCTATCTAGGCATTTATTATGATGGTGAGTATCGCGACCAGCAGGTGGATATGGAGGTGGCTGTGCCATTGGCGCGGCAGATGCCAGGATCAGCACGTGTTGTTGTGCATGAATTGCCGGGCAACCCGACAATGGCGTGTGTCGTCCACCAAGGTGACTATACGCGCCTGACCGAAGCCTCACAAGCACTCGTCGGGTGGATTGATACCAATGGGTATCGGATAACGGGATCATCGCGGTATGTTTTTTTGCAACGGCCGTTGCGGCCAGCTCACGGCGAGCAATTGACTCAACAATCAAACAACGAACCCATCACCGAACTGCAATACCCTGTAAAGATGAAACCATTCTTGATACAAGTCAAAGGATTAAAGGAAAAAATAAAAATGGAACCAACAATCAGTAAAAAAGAAGCCTTCACTGTAGTCGGCATGTTATATCACGGCAAAAACGGGAAACAAGAAATTCCAGCAATGTGGGGCAAGTTTATCCCACGGTTTGGTGAGATTCAGCACAAAGCCGATTCAGGTTCAACCTATGGTATTTGTACTGAACTTGAAGAAGACGGTACGCTTAAATATCTGGCTGGTTTTGAAGTCAGCGCAGCAAACGACATCCCCGCAGGCATGGTAAGCTGGCAGGTCTCAGAGCAATTGTATGCTGTCTTCCCGTGTACCTTGTCAACTATCGGCGAAACCTATCATTATGCTTTTGACACCTGGCTGCCAGCCTCTGATTATACACATATTCATGTTCCCGACTTTGAATATTACCCCCCTGATTTCAATGCCAATAATCCGGAATCAGTGATGTATGTTTATATTCCGATTGAGTAGACACTAGCAAACTACAACGGATTTTGAGAAGAACGTATAGAGCTTTGCTTTGTCTGTTCTTTTTTCTGCTAGTTATGTGTTAAATTTTTCCGGGAAAGGTAGGTGGGTGTTTGTTACTTCACTGTATAAAACATCGGGGTCTAGTAGACCAATTCGCCGCGCACAAAGGCGGCTGTTTGGGGGTGGCGCGGGTTTTCGAAAAAGTCGGCCGTTTCCGACAACTCCACCAATTTCCCACCCATCAATAGGGCGGTGCGATGCGCCAGACGTTTGGCTTGAAACACATTATGTGTCACCAGAACCACGGTCGTGTTGTTTTTGTGATTTTCCTCGCGCACAATATTCTCAATCAAATCTACGTTGTAAGGATCGAGATTTGCCGTAGGTTCGTCTAATAACAACACATCGGGGCGAATAACCAATGCACGCGCTAAAGCGGCGCGCTGGGCTTCACCCGCCGAGAGTTTTGATGCTTTTTGATTGCGTAATTCCTGTAACCCTAAGCGTGTCAACCAATAATCGAGCAGTTCTGGCGATATTTTTTCGCCACGCAAACCCAAACCATAACCAATATTAGCCGCGACACTGCGTCTGAGTAAAGCTGGTTTTTGGAAGACGGTGGTGACACGCCGGCGAGTTGCCAAGGGGAGATTGCCGTTAACGGCCGTTCCATCAAACGTGATTGCGCCAGAGACCGGAGATTCAAGGAAATTTAATAGGCGTAGTAGTGTGGATTTGCCAGCACCGCTTGGCCCGACCAACGCCAGAATTTCACCTCGTTGTATTTGCATTTCATCTAATGAGAGCACGAAACGGCCGTTGTACTGCTGCGTTACTCCCTGCAAACCATATAGAGCGTCACTCACTTGCCTGACCCCCGTCGTTCCAAATGATACATCATGAAGTTGGCGGCAAACGCCAACAACAACAAAATCGCCCCCAAAGCCAGGGCAAACGCAAATTTACCTTTACGTGTTTCTAAGACAATGGCCGTCGTCAATGTGCGAGTCTCATGTTCGATATTGCCGCCGACCAACATCACTGCGCCAACTTCAGAGATGATACTGCCAAAAGCGGCCACAATGGCCGCCAAGACACCAATGCGCGCTTCGCTGAGCACCGCCCAGACCAACTGCCAGCGTGTCGCACCCAGCGCACGGACTTGTAAACGAATAATGGGGTCTACGGCGTGTACGGCCGTTAATGTCAAGCCAATCATCAAAGGCAGCGCGATAATCGTTTGTGCAAAAACCATTGCTGTAGGTGTAAACAACCAGTTCAACTGCCCCAACACCCCCTGATTAGATAATAACAAATAGACGGTCAAGCCCACGACCACTGGCGGCAAACCCATGCCCGTGTAAATCACGGGCGTCAAACAGCCGCCTGCAGGCACCTGCTCGCGCAAGCCCAACCCCGCCCCTACCGGTAAACCAATCAGGATCGATAAAAAAAGCGCGACCCCCGTCACCTTGAGCGTCAACCCCACAATCGCTAATAGATCAGGATTAAAAGAAAAAAGTAGACTCAACGCCTCGCGCAAAGCCTCTATTAAAGTTTCCATAAAAGCAGCGTTGCAAGGTGGCAAAGGATGTTAATCACCAGATTTTCTTGCCACCTTGCTACTTTACACGCTTATTGTGCGTTCCAAGCCGCCGAGTCAGGATAAAAGAGCGGTTGGCCGAATTGATCAACGCCAAATTCGCTGATTTTCTCTTGCGTTTCTACAGATGTTAACCATTCCACAAACGCATTGGCTAACTCTGTGTTGATGTTACCTTTATCTGGGTTAACGGGAATCACGCCATATGGATTGTAAAGCGTGGTGTCGGCGTTACCGTCGATTGAATCACCCCCAACCATTACAACCAGATTGGGAAGATTTTCCATTTGCGCTAAAAATGTACCCCGATCCGTCATCGTATAGGCACCGGCTTCATTAGCAAAGTTTAGCGTGTCTCCCATGCCCTGCCCCAGAGATGAATACCAATCTGCCGCTGAATCTGGTGTGATGCCTGCAGACTCCCACAAGCTAAGCTCTTTTGAATGGGTGCCGCTGTCATCACCACGCGAAGCCCAAGGCGCTTCAGCCGCAGCAATGGCGGTCAAAGCATCGGCAGCCATCGCCATACCTTGAATACCAGCCGGATCGGCTTCGGGCCCAACAATGATGAAGTCGTTATACATCACATCGGCGCGTTCTGTACCGTGTCCAGCAGCAACAAAATCATCTTCGCGACTGCGTGCATGCACCAAAATGATGTCGGCATCACCGGCTTCACCTAGCGCAATTGCCTGGCCCGTGCCAACAGCTACCACATCCACTTGGGCATTGTTAGCCGCCTCAAAATCAGGCAAAATCGCGGCCAATAATCCGGAATTGTCGGTGCTGGTTGTTGTTGCTAAACGCAGCACTTGGGGTTCTTCTGGCTGACTGCTGCAAGCTGCAATCAAAACGATCAATAAAACCAAACTCACTAAACGAATAATTTTTTTTGACATTTCTCTCCTTTTTGGGTCACTCAGCGCTGGCTGATTGGCTGACCAGTTATAAATCTACGTCGCGTTTTTCGCCCGTATGGGTTGCGTCGTAGCCATCTAAGGCGGCGACGGTTTGGCGGAAAACGGCCGTTTGCAAATGCTCCAACAAAGGCAGCAACAAATCGTCGCCCGTAGCTGCTTTTGCCAACACCAAATCATACCGTTCTTCAAATAGCGGAATGAAATCAAGATTGTATTTACGTGCTGCGGCCAGCACGCCTAACCCCACATCAGCTTTGCCCTCAGCAATGGTTTGGGCGACTTGGGTGTGGGTATCGGCAATTGTTTCGTAGCCTTGGATAACGGCCGTTGCCACCCCCATTTTTCGCATTTGCTGATCTAACCACAAACGGGTTCCCGTCCCACGCGCCCGATTCACGAAATGTAAATCGTCCCGTGTCAAGTCAGCCAACGTCTGAATGTGGCGTGGATTGTCGGGTGCTATCAGTAAGCCTTGCTCACGATAAGCCAACGTTAACAACGTCATCGACTGCCCTGGGAACAAATGGCGCACCGTCGAGCGATTAAAATCTGAGCCATCCGCTTCTATCAAATGGGCTCCAGCAATTTGGCAAACACCTTGCCGCAGTGCAATCAAACCATCTAAACTGCCCACTGGCAGTGCATACATATCTGGTACTCGCAGATCAGCTTGCATTTGCTGTGCCAAAGATTCCAACGCGAGATCATGACTGCCCGACGCGATGATCATTTCACCAGATGGCGGTTCAGGCAGCACCGCTAAATTGATCATAAAAGCTTGCGAAGTTGCCTGGTAATATTTCTCCACATACCCACCTATGACTCGCGTTTCTACCAGATTGATCAAACTCGCTTGCTCTAACTGTTTTACGTGATGGCGCGTCTTCGATGGATATGACCCCAGCGATTTACTTAACTGTGAAAGTGTCGCTGGTCCTGCCATCAACAAGCGCAAAACTGCCATCCGTCGTGGATCGCTGAGGAGTTTGAGTACGTCAAAGGTGTTGATGCGAGTTAATGGTTGCATAACCAAAAAAATTACACGAAGTCTCACGGAGAGGAAAAGGCGTTTTGCAGAGAAATGGGAGCGTTTAGATTTTGTTTATGATGTCATTTATCCAAACAAACGACTTTTCTAAAAAACCTCTCAAAAATCTCCGTGATCCCCCACAGCCTTTCTGTGATTCTTCGTATTTCTTTACGGTAAATTTAATTTTAGCGTTAAGAAAAATATTATCACACATTTAAAGTTAACTCAAGTTAAGTTTGTGGTATACTGCGCATGTATCAATTAAGTACAGATGGAGAGGCGAAAGTTTAGACAGTGTGTCCGAAATATCCTCAATTTCGAGTACACTATATGGCAAGAAACGGCCGTTTATAATCTTAATGATAACTACAAAACCACCAAAAACTTTAGAATTAAACAATTTAGCCGCAGACCCTGCCGATGAATGGCAGCGTCTGCTCAAATTTGTCAACTTGACACGTGCTGACTGGTCTGTAATGGCAGAATCGGTTGAGGTCTTGTTAACACGCGCCTCCGAATTGGTCATCGGGACGTATGATTATTTGTTGTCAGTACCCGAGACGGCCGCTATCCTCGGATGGGAACAAGGTGCCGATGAAACTCATTTAGCCGAACGCCGCCGCTTCTTCGCTGTTTGGATTGCACGCACCTTGGGCATGGACACCAGCGATGAATTTGCCCATTACCTCTTCCGTGCTGGCAAATTCCATGCCGGGCATGGCCCGCGCCAAATCCATACACCTCCCGCCTACATCATCGGCTCCATTGGCTTGGTCAATGCGGCCTTCTCCCAATATATGCAAGAAGCGAATTTGCCTGCCCGTACCGTTGCGGGTGCCTCCGCTGGCTGGAATAAATATCTGATGGTGCAGCTGCATTTGATGCAGCTCGGTTATGATGTGGCGCGTGAATTAGATAGTGGGGACATACCCATTGAAGTGACATTATTCGGCCGTTTACGTGATATGACGGGTCGGCAAACAATGCAAGTACATATTACCAAAGATGCAACAGCCAAAGACCTTTTACGCAAATTTTTCAGCTACTATCCAAAAATTCGCGATGATGCATTAGCTTTGGCCTGGCATTCCAAGGAAGAATCAAATTCACTTTGGCTTGTTCCTTATCCAGTCTATACACCTAAAAAAGGGTGGCGTATGCTTATAAACGGGCACAATCTATCCTTCAACGGCGGTTTTGACACCCAGTTACACGCAGACGATAAGATTTCAGTTTTCCCACCCGGACGCTGAAGTATAAATTTGAACAAAACGAACACGAGAATATAAACTGGAGGTGATGGACAACAAAGATTAACAGGCGTCTTTTACAAGAGGATTTTCGCGTATTGCGTATTGCATATCTTGAGCGCCTTATGGTATACGCAACACGAAATACGGTTGAAATCAAAAATTCAGACATATTAAGGAGAAATGACTATGGCACTAAATGGTTATGAAAACAGGATGGCTCATGTTGATTTGAGCTCAGGGTCAGTTGAGTATAAAGGTATTCCAGAAGAGTGGGCACGCAAATATATCGGCGCGCGTGGGCTAGGCGTGCGTTATATGTTGGAAAACGGTCCAGAAGTTGATCCACTGTCGCCGGACAACTTGTTATGCTTCATGAACGGTCCGCTTACTGGGTCTGCTGCTAATATGAGCGGACGCATGGCAATTGTCACCAAATCACCACTCACCGGCACAGTGACCGATAGTCATCAAGGTGGTTGGTCAGCAGCTCGTTTACGTTGGTCTGGTTTCGATGGGCTTCTGTTCAAAGGCAAAGCCGAAAAACCAGTTTATGCCTATATCGAAAACGGCACCCTGGAATTGCGTGACGCCTCCGATTTATGGGGAAAAGGCATTCATACGACCATTCGCACTTTGCAAAACAGATATGGCAAGAAGGATTTAACGGTGATCGCTATCGGACCGGCAGGCGAAAATCTGGTCAAATATGGCGCTTGGCTGAATGAAGATGATCGTGCCAGCGGCCGTGGTGGTACTGGTTGTGTCGGTGGCAGCAAAAACCTGAAAGCCGTTGTGATCAAGGCCAAGAAGAAGATGCCAAAACCAACCAATCCAGAAGCGTTTAAACCGGCGCAGCGGCGTGCGTTAGCTACCATCATGGATGAAGGCAATATCACCAGCCCGCGCAAAGGTGGTTTGTCCGTCTATGGCACGAATGTGTTGATGAATATCACCAACAGCATGGGCGCGCTGCCGACATTAAACGGCCGTGTTACCTCCTTTGGTGAACAAGGCGAATTGCTTGCCGGTGAATATGTAAATGACAATTATCTCGTCAATGACCCCACCTGCCATGCCTGCCCCGTTGCTTGTAAGAAAGAAGTCCGCATCCACGACGGCGAGTTTGCCGGGCTGCAGATGGAAAGTCTCGAATATGAACCCGCCTGGGCATTGGGTGCCAACTGTGGCAATGACAATGTCGCCTCCGTTGCAAAGATGATCCACATGGCTAACAATTATGGCATGGACGCCATTGAAATTGGCGATGTGCTGGCCACTTATGTCGAAGCCTCGACCAAAGGGTATACCAATGGTGACGGTGGTTTACCTGAAGGCGACTATATGGCCATGATTGATTTGATTGACAAAGTTGCATACCGTGAAGGCATTGGCGACATCTTAGCCGACGGTGTCGAGCCGACCGCCAAACATTTCGGTCATCCCGAAATTGCCATGTCGGTAAAAGGACAAGGCATCCCAGCCTATGATCCTCGTGGCTTGAAGGGGATGGGTATTGCCTACGCTACCAGTAATCGTGGCGCTTGCCATCTGCGTGCCTATACTCCAGCCGTTGAATTAGGCACCATCGCTCTAACGGCCGATCCGCTGGAATGGAAAGGTAAAGGTGAATTAACCAAACTGCTGCAAGATTTGCATGCCTTTTCCGATAGTCTGGACTTATGCAAATTCAGCGCATTTGCCGAAGGTGCTGAAGAATATGCCCAGCAATATGCCGCCTTTGTGGGTCTGGATGAGTTCACAGTGGATGATGTGTTAGAAACTGGCGAACGCATTTATAACCTGGAACGTTATTACAACAATCTGGCTGGTTTCCGCGAAGGCAGTGATTATCTGCCCAAACGTTTCCTTGAAGAACCGTCAACCATGCCGGGTTCTGAAGGCCATGTCTGCGAATTAGATGATATGCTGGAAGAATATTATACAGCGCGTGAATGGGAAAACGGTGTTGTGCCCGAAGCAAAATTACAGAAGATGGGCATCCTCTAAAATTTGAAGACAACGTCCCTTTGTAGTATTTTATAGAGACCCGCTCCATATTAGGAGCGGGTTTTTTCAATTGTCAGGGATATTGAATTATGGCACTTTGGTATCTCGTGGGGTCAATGGAAATTGTGGTAAGGAAATGGCGTGCCATTTCCCTGCCTATGGCGTTCACTCCATGGAATCCTGAAGAGCCTGAATTATTTAAGATTATCTCTGTGGTGGAAAACGTTTTGACAAGCTGACCGCTAACAGACAAACGCAAGGACACAAAAGTGAAAATTGAAGCCATCGATCTCTATTACATCAGCCAACCCTTGGTGCGTACATTTACGACGAGCTTTGGTCCGCAGACGGATCGCGACTGTTTATTGGTGGCGGTTCACAGCGAAGGCTTGACGGGGTGGGGCGAATGTGTGGCCACCAATGATCCAGGGTATAGTTATGAAACGGCCGTTACCGCCTGGCACATTCTCAGCGATTTCCTGATCCCGGCAATGCTCAACAAAGATTTGAAAGAGCCTGCTGATTTGTACGCCTGGTTCAAATATGTACGCGGGCATCCCTTGGCTAAAGCGGGATTAGAGCAGGCTGTATGGGATTTGACAGCCCAGCGAGACGGCATCTCTTTTGCTGAAAAATTGGCAGCGCCGTATCCTGAAGGCGCATCCACACGGGTTGATGTGGGCGTGAGCATTGGCATCCAGCCCTCGTTGGATGCAACATTGGCATTGATTCAGGAGTATATTGATAAGGGTTACGGCCGTATCAAACTAAAGATCAAGCCGGGCTACGACGTTGTGTTAGCACGTACCGTGCGCGAAGCCTTCCCGGATCTTGTTTTTATGCTTGATGCCAATTCAGCCTACAGCTTGGCCGATATGCCGATATTGCGTGCCTTAGACGAATTTGACCTGCTCATGTTGGAGCAGCCGCTGGGCTATGAAGATATTTATCGCCATAGCATCTTGCGCCCCAAAATCAACACACCGTTGTGTTTGGACGAATCAATTACCTCGGCCGAACATGCCCATTTCGCCTTGACAATTGGCGCTTGTGACATCATCAATGTCAAACCAACGCGTGTCAGTGGCTGGTCAGAAGCACGCAAAATCCATGATATTGGCGTCGCAGCTGGCATTCCGTTGTGGGTTGGTGGCATGTTGGAAACCGGCGTGGGGCGTGCCGCCCAATTAGCGCTGGCATCTTTGCCTGGCTTCACGTTGCCCGGTGACATTTCCGCCACCGAGCGCTATTACAATCCTGATATCACCGCCCCCTTTGTGCTCAATAGCGAAGACAGCACGATGACGGTGCCAGCGGGACCTGGGTTGGGGGTTGAGATTGATATGGAAAGGGTAACGGCCGTTACGCAGCGCAAAGCAACATTTTAGAGGGTTTTGCCATGGATTTAACTGCTTAAGGTAAATTTTCAAGATCGTTCAAATCTTTATAGCGCCCGCTCGCTTTTTTATTCTGCTTCAAATGTTCGAGGTCAATCAGGTTGATGGATATGCCGTCTACCTCATCTAAAATGCGGTCAGCGTAACATTCATCAAATGCGACTCCGGAGATACTTGTAAGAATTTCAATACGCATGGGTGGCACTCCCATCCGAACGATCTGTTTTTCTTGTAAAAACAATGCTTTCGATAGTTCAGGAACAGAAAAACCGAACGAGTGCATTACATCGACCAGGCGCTCAGCGTTTTTATCGTGAATAGCTACCCATACGTCCAGATCATTGGTTGCACGGGGATAACCATGGTAACCAACTGCATAGCCGCCGATAAGCAAGTATTCAACTTGATTTGAGTTCAACAACCTCAAAAAATCTTTGAAGTCGTTCGGAAGCTCTATTTCCATAGTTAATATGCCGCAGACGTTGCATGTGTCTAAGCCGCTCTTGGGGAGTCTGAGTCAGCCAATATTGCAATTCATCCGATTTGTCATCGAGGGAGACAACTGAAAAAGCATTCCGATTTAGTGTTAACGTTGACTCTTTGATATCCATACCCAATTTTACCACAATAATTGTTCGCAGATTGAAATAATCCTGCTCAATGGAGGGAAATCGACATGGGATAATGTTCCGCAGTTTCATCGAGTTCCAGGGAGGGATGACTGCCACAATATTATTTCTGTGTGATATTGCATTGATTGCCATTTCCGTATCCACTTCAAAACCCGGCATAACTGGACGTTCAATTTTGTAAATTAGGAACATGTCGAAGAAAATTGATTGAAGGCTAAAAACTTCGTATCCATAATTCTCGAACGGGTATCCAATGAAGTTAACGTTTTCCTCGTTTGAAAAGTCATCATCGTGACTCTGAATAACCCTTTTGCCATTTTTCAAGAACCTGTGCCTTAGCGTGGTAGATAGATACGTTTTCACCCGTGAAGAATAAGTTGTAGGTATAAATCCCAAATAGGCAGGAAAATCCAATAACCCTTCATGAAGTCTAACTAATGTAGTTTCCGTAAGGTTATTGATGTACACACAGAAAAGGGCACTGCTATGGATGAATTTTAGGGGCGAAAAAGATACAAAGATTCATTCAATATTTGAAAAATATAGTCTTGATCTTGACCGATAAGGTCTCCTTCAAGAACGCTTTGTGTTGTTCGTTTGTCTAATAATGGTAAATAAGCGTTAGTAATTGCCAAATTATATGAATTAATATCTTGATTGTTAAAGATAAAACCTGCTTCATGACGATCTGTTTTTGGAACTAAGGCAGATTTCAAATCATTATATAATATACCTTTCCCAGAAAGTATACGCATCGTCTCATTATGTAAGCCAACAATTTCCCTATGCATGACCGGATGAGTAAGTTTGGAGTAATCACGTGTTAATTGAAGCAAATAATTGTCCCGAGCATTAAGTGTATAGATTGGCTGCATATTTAAATTCTATACTCATAAAAAATTTTTACGAATTTTACGTATAACTAGGATAATACTTTAACTGAACATGAAGACAGTCAAAAAGAAACCAAAGCACCATAAACACAATTTTGAAATTCGTTGCCGCAAATATTTCATTAAATGTCCTATCGAAACCCATTCTTGCACGGCCGTATCCTTATCTCAAACCATCACCATATCAAAATCCACAGTCATACAAAAAGGCGTGCCGATATTGCCGCGTTTGTCCCAGATGGCGGTCACAATTATGGCAATCTGAGAAGGAAGAAGAAGGGTGTTGCAACGAATTGCGCGAATTAACGCGAAAAGAAATTCGAGAAAATTCGCGTTAATTCACTGTCGTGATCTTTGTTGTTTCTGGTTTGTCGAGGTTAGGGGTTTGTGGCGGGGTCTGTGAACTTTTTACAAGTTCCAGAAAGTATTGATGGAAACGTGGGTCGCCGGTTAGTTCAGGATGGAAAGATGTGACTAGCCAGTTGTTTTGTTGGGCGGCAACGGCCGTGCCATCCTCCAAACTCGCAATTACCTCAGCATCCGCGTTGACAGCTAACAAACGTGGCGCACGAATAAAGACGGCGGGAAACGGCCGTTGTGTGCCATCCTCCAAAACCGCCACATCCAAATTGGTTTCAAAACTATCTACCTGCCGCCCAAACGCATTACGCTCGACCACAATATCCATAATGCCTAGCAGCGGCTGATCCATGCCGATCTCTTTAGCCATAAAAATCATGCCTGCGCATGTGCCCCAGACCGCCTTCGTGCGTGCAAATGTACGCAGTGGTTCCATAAGCCCATACATTACTGCCAACTTGCCGATCGTCGTGGATTCGCCACCGGGAATAATCAAACCATCTAAATCCGCCAGTTGTTCTGGCAAGCGAATTTCGACTGCCTCTACATTCAAATCACGCAAAAGCTGAATATGTTCAATAAATGCGCCTTGCAGCGCTAATACACCAATTTTCATAGAAGTTAGACCGAGCACAGAGAACACAGAGAAAAAACTCTGTGGACTCTGTGTCTTCGGTGGTGAATATTTACCAACCGCGTGTGGCTAATTGTTCGCTTGCGGGCAAGCTGCTGACATTGATGCCGACCATGGGTTCGCCCAAGTTTTCGCTGACCTTGGCCAGAATGTCTGCGTTTTTGTAATGGGTGGTGGCTTCGACAATCGCCTTGGCACGTTCGGCTGGATTGCCGCTCTTGAAGATGCCCGAGCCGACAAAAACGCCATCAACCCCGATTTGCATCATCAAAGCAGCATCAGCCGGTGTGGCGATACCACCGGCGGCAAAGTTGACAACCGGCAAGCGCCCCAGTTCCTTGGTTTCTTTGACGAGCGAATAAGGCGCGCCGATATTTTTGGCATAGGTCATCAACTCTTCATCGGGCATGAGTTGCAATTGACGAATTTCGCCGAGAACTGTACGCGCATGGCGCACAGCTTCAACAACATCGCCGGTGCCAGCTTCGCCTTTGGTGCGAATCATGGCCGCACCTTCACCAATGCGCCGTAATGCTTCACCCAAATTGCGACAGCCACAGACAAACGGAATCTTAAAAGGATGTTTGTTGATGTGGTACACCTCATCGGCGGGTGTGAGCACTTCGCTTTCATCCACATAGTCAACGCCGATCGCTTCCAGAATTTGGGCTTCGACGAAATGGCCGATGCGCGCTTTGGCCATCACGGGAATGCTGACTGCCTGGATGATTTCCTTGATCATGGCTGGATCTGACATGCGCGCAACGCCGCCATCGGCACGAATATCGGCAGGCACCCGTTCGAGTGCCATAACTGCACAAGCGCCCGCTTGTTCGGCAAGGATCGCTTGTTCGGCGTTGACCACATCCATGATCACGCCGCCCTTGAGCATTTGTGCTAATCCAACCTTGACGTTAAATCCTGCTACTTGATGATTCCCATTCATTTTTCCATTGTTACTCATGATTTTCCTCCAGCCGGTCAGTATATAACCGGGCTTTATATGCATTTTGACAGAGGACAGGCGACGGAAGCCCGATGTTGCCATCTATTGTCTACCGTCGTTCGTCTATATTATTAATACTTTTGATTCTAATGGGGGATGGAACAGATTACAAGTTAATTGGCTCTATCGAAAAGGATAAAAATGGCTTATGAAAAAACCACTTTAATGTCCTCCACCGCGTGCTAATCCAGTAACGGCCGTTTCTTCTTGACCTGGTTTGATTTTACGCGCAGCTAATAGCAATAAAAAGCCCATCAGCAACCCACCCGCTATGAAGGGAGAGCGCGGGCCAAGTGCCTGGAACATGAGACCACCCACCAACGGAGCAATCGCGTTGGCGGCACTTGAGAAGGATGTTGAAATACCCAACATCCCGCCGACTTCGGCCAATGCCACACGCTTCGTGATCAAACTATTGATCGCTGGTCTCAAAATGCCACCGCCAATCGAGATCGGTATCATAATGACGAAGATCCAGAGAATGCCCAGCCAGCCTTTATCTTCTTCGGGAGGTAGTTCGATGGAAATATCTTGGGTGGCAACTGTTTCTCCCGATAATTCATGTGTTGTGGATAGCTCGTTGGCGATTTCGGCTTCGGAATACCAAGGAACCGGTTGCCGCGGCGTAAGACCGAACAGAAAGAGACCTACTGCCAATAACCCTAGTCCGCCATATATCAACCGGCGATCGCCAAAGCGGCGACTCCACCGGCCGATAAAGTACCCTTGTACAGCCACAACAATCATACCTATATAGATGAAAACAACCGAATTACCGGATGCATTCATACCAAGGTTAGAGAGGGTGAACAGGGCGATCAATTGTTCAAAGCCACCAAAGGCGAGTTGTTGTGCGAACATGAGAATCAGCAAGATACCGACGGTTGGATGGGAAACGGCCGTTGCCATAGCCCGCAGTGAAAAGCTGCGTTGTTTGTTGTTTTTGCCACGGTTTTCTGGCGGCAACGTTTCTTTGAACCAAAAAGCAGTCAACACAATCGACAATAACGAGAAGAAGGCGGCTACGAATGCGGGTATACGATAATCGTTGCCACTGACTGCCAACGAAGCAAAGGTGATCAATGGGCCGATAATGAAGCCCAGTCCAAAAGCCGCCCCGATAAGTCCCAACCCCTGTGTACGGTTCTTTTCTGTGGTGCTGTCGGTGATGGCAGCTTGGGCAGTGGCGATGTTGCCGCCGGAAATACCATCGATGATGCGCGATAAGAAAATCAATGGGATGGCCGTCGCCAAGCCTAACACAATGAAACCGACAAAAGTACCAATTTGACTAATGAGGAGGACCGGTTTACGGCCGTATTTATCGGATAGCCGTCCCAAAACAGGCGCCGCCACAAATTGCATAATCGGATAAGTCGCGCCTAACATGCCAATCAGTGCTGGCGAAGCCCCAAAAGAGGTTGCATACAACGGCAAAAGCGGAATGATTATGGTGAAGCCCATCAGGTCGATGAGCACAATCACAAAAATCGGCAGAATGCGTTTAAAATCTAATTTTTCATCTGGGTCGTTAACCTTAGATTGTTCCATTTTGTTGATCCTGAAAAGAGTTTAGAGTGGCAAAGTTGCAAAGTTAGAGTTCCTATAACCAGCCACTTTGCCACTTTTTACTTTGCCCCGCTTAAAATGGCAAAAGTGGACGGAACCACGGAATACTTGCCAACATGAGCAGTAAGGCCACTGTAAAAAAGATCGCGGCGCGTTTATGTTTTCCTACGTCGGTGGTTGCACGGCGAGACATCGCTCGTCCAATATGCACAAGCACGACAGCAATAAACATCATCAAAAAATGCTCAACTGCAAAGTAACGCAGGGCGGAATTTGACATGGCGGCACCAAAATCCTGGAAGGCCTGTCGGGTAAGTGGACTAAATACAAAATAGAGTAAAAGTCCGAGCAGCAATTGAATATCCATCGTAATGGTATAGCCCAGACCCAGGCGGTCATCAATTTGTGCCCATTCTTTTTTACCGAACCAGCCATATAGGCTTCTTAAAATGGCCAGGACCGCAAAGATGAGTACCAGCCAACGCATGATATTGTGAAGTGATAAAATGAAACTATTCATAAGTTAAAGCTCCTTTCGTTGTTTGTTGTTTTTGATTTTAGATATTGATAGCTGAACGCTACTTCTGAAGTTTTTCAATGACGTTTTTTAACCAATCTAATTCTGCTTGCAGCATGACTACTTGATGATCGACAACATATTGCATAGCTCCGTTGTGCTGCGGCGCGTTTTCGGCACGGTTTTTCATTTCTACCAAAATCGTTTGGCGTTGTTGTAACAATGTGACTGCCTCTGCAGAAGATAGCTCCTCTAGAAAAATAAAGCCGGTGTTATTTGGGTATTGGGTAGGTGCATAGGTAGATAGATTTTGCCGAATGAGGGTTTGAAAGCGGATTTCACCCGCTTGGGTTAAACTGTAAACACGTCTTGTTGGACGGTTGCCAGCACGCTCTTCTTCACGCACGATCAAACCTTGTTGTTCCATTTTGTCTAACATGTAATAAGCAGTTGGTTTTTTGATGTCAACGCAAGTTTGCATGTAGCTATCAATAAATTCATGCAGTTGATAGCCATGCATTTTTTCCCGTTTCAATAAACCTAATAATAAAAGCTCACGTTCCATGTTGTGACTCAAACCCTGTGAAGTCAGACTTGATTAGTCAGAATTGACTAATATGTGTGAGATTATAGTAAGCCTGGGAAAAATGTCAAGGGGTTAAGGGGTATTGCTGCTGCTGTCTACCGGGTCTGATGAAGCCCACCAACTATCGGAAACATGTTTAGGTTGATGGGCTAACTAACCCTGGTTACATTGTGTCTGTTGCGCGAGAAGCGCAGCCGGCATTCAAGTCCGTCAGTTTGCTAAGCAGTCTCTCCTGCGCGTGTCTGGCTGGCCGTGTCAAAGATTTGCAGCGTTTTCTTGGCGATACCCGTCCAGCCAAAATTGCGCCGAGCGAAACGCGCCCCTTCCACCGATAATTCATGCGCCAATTTGGGATACAGCATGGGGAAGGCCATCATCGTACCCAACTCCATAGCGCGATTGGGATCGGCATATAGAGCCTGTTTGCCGTAGTCGATCAAGTCAAATAAACCGCCATGCACTGTGATAACGGCTGGGGTGCCACAGGCCATTGCTTCAATTGCAACCATGCCAAACG
>CAYGMR010000041.1:0-1667 GCA_964350725.1 uncultured Ardenticatenaceae bacterium
TCTGTGAACTCCGTGTCCTCTGTGGTGAATTTCCTAAATGTCAACAGAACCTAGTTTATTCCCTATGCCGACTGATGGGTTGATCCATGCGCCAACAGCTGCTTCCTCTTTTGTTGTTCTTGATAATCACAGTATTATTTGTCGGTTTGATCTACAGAAATAAACTACGTGCTTAGAGGATTCTTGTAAAAGGATGTTATCACGATGATTGATGATAAAAACAGTATTTTTGTAGGCGACGCGCAGATACAGCAGCAGAAAACGGTTGTGACTGGCGAATATGTGCAGATGCTCGGTGAAAAATATTACCGCATTGGCAATTACGATCAGATGCTGCCTTTTTTTATGAGCCTGGTTAGCAGCGACGACCATTGGCTGTTCATTGCCAGCACGGGCGGTTTGACGGCCGGACGCATCAATGCGGAATCGGCGTTGTTCCCCTATGAAACGGAAGACAAAATCACTGATCACAGTGAATTGACCGGTAGCAAAACAATTCTACGTGTTACGCACAACGCTCGTACTGAGCCAGGCCGAAGTGGCCGTTACGATGATGCGCAGCACGAGCGTACCTACCTCTGGGAACCGTTTTCAAACCAGTATGCTGGACTGTATCGTCTTGAACGCCACCTATATAAAAATATTTGCGGCAACAAACTCATTTTTGAAGAGATAAACCATGATTTGCAGCTAACCCTGCGCACAGCATGGCGCACCAGCGACCGTTATGGCTTTATCAAAAGCAGTTGGCTGCAAAATAATGCTGACCAAATCTGCCAAATTGAGTTGTTGGATGGGTTACAAAATTTGCTGCCATATGGAGTAACAATGGCGCTGCAAAGTTCCTCCAGCAATTTGTTACATGCCTATAAACGCAATGAGCTTGAGCCGGATACGGGGTTGGGTATCTTCACACTCAACGCCACGCTTACCGACCGGGCTGAACCCAGTGAATCGCTGCAGGCGACAGTCGCCTGGCAGGTGGGACTGGAGGCGGATTGTCATTTGCTTTGTGGGGAACAGATGGATGGTTTTCGTTACGGCTGCTTCGACGCTGCTCAGCACAGGCGTTTTCTCACCACCGAGTTAGACATTCGCGGTAAAGCGGGCGCTTACCTGGTTACTTCCAGCTTTGTCCTACCGTCAGGAGAGCAAAAACGGTGGCATATCGTCGCCGATGTGAACCAGAACAGCACGGCCGTGACAAAGCTGGTTAGGTTCCTAAATCAGGATCAAGCTGCTATCGAACAGCAGATTGAGGCGGACATCACCCAGGGCACGGCCGATTTAGTGCGTTATGTAGCTGCGGCCGACGGTTTGCAGATATCGGTGCATGAAAACACGACGAGCCACCATTTTGCCAATGTTCTTTTCAACATTATGCGCGGCGGCATTTTTGCCAATGGTTATCAGGTAGAACGCGAAGATTTGATCGACTTTGTACGGGTACGCAATCGCAGCGTGCTGGCTGCCGATCAAACCTGGTTTGCTGCGCTGCCGGCGCAGATATCTATCGATGACCTGTATGCGCGGGCAGCGGCGACTGGTAAAGCTGACTTGATTCGTCTCTGTTACGAATATTTGCCGCTGACCTTCAGCCGCCGTCACGGCGACCCCAGCCGTCCCTGGAACTACTTTTCAATCAACCTCAAAAAGGCGGACGGTTC
>CAYGMR010000041.1:1677-3694 GCA_964350725.1 uncultured Ardenticatenaceae bacterium
CGGCTAGATTACCAGGGCAACTGGCGCGATATTTTTCAAAATTGGGAGCCGCTGGCATTTAGCTTCCCAGCCTATATCGATGGCATAATCGCTAAATTCCTGAATGCTACTACAGTTGATGGTTATAACCCTTACCGGGTTACACGCGATGGCATTGAATGGGAAGTGCCGGAACCGGACAATCCCTGGTCGAATATCGGCTATTGGAGCGACCACCAGATCATTTATCTGCAAAAGCTGCTGGAAAGCGCCGAAGCAGTTCAGCCCGGTTCGTTGGCACAGTTTTGGAATCAGCCCATCTTTGCTTATGCCAACGTGCCTTATCGGCTGCGTCCCTACGAGGAAATGCTGGCAGATTGGTACAACACCATTGATTTTGATTTGGCATGTCAAGCGGAGTCAGAAACGGCCGTTGCCGACATGGGCACAGATGGTCGGCTGCTGCGTGATGGCAATGGAGCTGTGATCCACGTCACCATGGTCGAGAAGTTGTTGGTCTTGCTGCTGGTCAAGCTTACAAATCTGGTGCCGGAAGGCGGCATCTGGATGAATACGCAGCGCCCGGAATGGAATGATGCCAATAACGCGCTGGTGGGTAAGGGGCTGTCTGTGGTGACGGTGGCTTATTTACGCCGCTTTATTGATTTTTGGTTGGCGCAGTTGGCCGTTGTTGAGGAAGAAATGTTTGTGGTGAATACGGCCGTTGCCACCCTTTTCGCCGAAGTGTTAACTATTTTCGCTTCCTATCAACCCTACGTGGAGGTGGGTTTTGACGACCAAAAGCGGCGCGAAATCATGGATGCGTTGGGTGGGGCGGTGACACAGTATCGGACGGCCATCTACGCCGATGGCTTACCGGCTGCGCAAACCGATATTGCTGCCCACACCTTGCGTGATTTCCTGGTGCTGGCACAAAGCTATATTGAACAAACCCTGCGCACCAACTGGCGAGCAGATGGCCTGGCGCACACGTACAACATTTTGCGACTGGATGAGCAGGGCGCTGCGGTAGAAAATCTGTATCTCATGCTGGAAGGACAGGTTGCGCTGTTGTCATCAGGTTTACTGTCACCCCATGAGGGGTTGGCGTTGCTGCAAAAATTACGTCACAGCGATTTGTACCGCGCGGATCAACATTCATACATGCTTTATCCCAATCGCCAACTGCCCGGTTTCCGTCAGAAAAATAATGTGTCTGCGGCACAAGTGGCCAGCTCAAAGCTGGTGGCGGCGCTCACGGCGGCGGGAGATGTCAGGCTGTTGGTTCGAGATGTGGCGGGGGTGTATCACTTTAACGGCCGTTTCCGTAATGCGAACGATGTTGTGCAGGTGTTGGATGATCTGATGCAAGAGCCTGCTTATGCAGACCTGGTCACAGCCGAACGTGAATTTATTTTAGACCTGTTTGAAACAACTTTTGATCACCGTGCGTTTACCGGCCGTTCAGGCACCTTTTTTGCTTATGAAGGGTTGGGCAGCATCTATTGGCATATGGTTTCAAAGCTGCTGCTGGCGGCCCAGGAATGTTATCAACAAGCTGTGAATGAAGGCGCTGACAGCCCTGTACTGAGCAACGCCGAGGTAAACGTTATCGATGCCTTGTCTGCTGCATACTACGACATTCGTCTGGGCATCGGCTTCAACAAATCGCCTGATAGCTACGGTGCTTTTCCCACCGATCCTTATTCCCATACACCGCTGGGCAGTGGCGCACGCCAGCCGGGGATGACTGGGTTGGTGAAAGAAGAAATCCTGACCCGCTGGGGAGAATTAGGTGTAAAGCTGCAACATGGCGTGCTTTGTTTTGCCCCAACCCTGCTGCGCACAGATGAGTTTTTGTCTGGCGAGCGGATATTCAATTATGTCAACACCTTGGGTGACGCAAAAGCCTTGTCGCTTCCTCCAGATTCTTTAGCTTTTACGATTTGCCAGGTGCCTGTCATTTATCAACGTGGCGGTGATAGGGGGATTAAAGTAGTTGAGGGCAACGGCCGTAACATCACATTTATGGACAACT
>CAYGMR010000041.1:3704-4244 GCA_964350725.1 uncultured Ardenticatenaceae bacterium
TCAATAGCAAACGCGGAGACAACCGTGTCGAACAAATATAATAACTATAGATCGTTGGCTGGGATTGATATTGCCAATTACACAATTGATGAATTGATAGCCCTTGTAAGCGGCCTGTTAACGCAGAAAATCCACGGCATTTGCTTTAGCCCTTATGTTGAAGGACAAGGGCCGGGCACACAAATCGGTGAAGCACAGATTCGCGAACGGCTGGAGGTGATACGGCCGTATGTAAACTGGATACGCACTTTTTCTTGCACCAAAGGCAATGAGTTGATCCCTCGAATCGCGGCCGAGTGTGGCCTAAAAACCATGGTAGGTGTGTGGTTAGACGAAGATCGCGAGCACAATGAGATCGAACTCCATAACGTGCTCGAAGTGGCACAGGCTAACAGTACGCAGGTAGATCACTTAATCACGTTAGCCACGCTTTACCGCGATATTGTTTTTGCGGTATCAGTGGGCAATGAAGCAACGGTGGAATGGACAGACCATATGGTGCCTGTGGAAAGCCTGGTTACTTATGTGGGCCGCATCAAA